>JAFUEI010000046.1 GCA_017464025.1 Paludibacteraceae bacterium
CATACCGATAGCCCAGAAGATACTGAGACGTGGTGCGAAATCGTCAACGTTCATGCCTGCATTGACACCTGCACGGAGGTACTCAAGACCGTCGGCAAGGGTGTAAGCCAGCTCGATATCATCCGTTGCACCTGCTTCCTGCATGTGGTAGCCGGAGATAGAGATAGAGTTGAACTTAGGCATGTTCTTCGAGGTGTATTCGAAGATGTCGGCGATGATCTTCATCGAGAACTTAGGCGGGTAGATATAGGTGTTACGCACCATGAACTCTTTGAGGATGTCGTTCTGGATGGTACCAGCCATCTCTTCGAGTTTGGCACCCTGCTCAAGTCCGGCATTGATATAGAACGCCATAACCGGCAGCACGCCGCCGTTCATGGTCATGGAGACGGACATCTTATTGAGTGGAATACCGTCGAAGAGGACTTTCATATCTTCTACCGAACAAATCGACACACCTGCTTTACCTACGTCACCAACAACGCGTGGGTTATCGGCATCGTAGCCGCGGTGGGTAGCGAGGTCGAAGGCTACTGACAGACCTTTCTGACCTGATGCGAGGTTACGGCGATAGAAAGCGTTAGACTCCTGTGCTGTGGAGAAACCGGCATACTGACGGATGGTCCAGGGACGCAGAGGATACATGGCACTGTAAGGACCTCTTAAAAATGGTGCTATACCTGACACGTAGCCAAGGTGCTCCATGCCCTCGAGGTCTTCTTTGGTGTAAACAGGCTTGACAGGAATCTGTTCCGGTGTCAGCCAGTTGGCTTCGTTAGCTCCTTCAACTTGGGAAGCAGCTACTTGTTTGATGTCGATATTTTTAAAATCAGGTTTCATCGTATTTTGAAGTTTTATTTGGAACAAAGAGCAAGGAACAAAGAGTAAGGACTCATTAGTTTCGTCTCTGAAGTACTACATAAATACTTGCGGGGGCGTTGATGGGGGATCGAGTTTCTCTTTGAATGTATTTATCATCTTTTCCAATCGAACGATTTGCTTTTGTAGATCTTGCGATTGACAGGTTGTAATATACCCTCTCCGTTCTGCAATCAATACCTGCGTTTCCAATTCAAATAACGAGCCGACAGATATTGACAAAAACCGGGCAAAGTCTTTATTGCTTCCTTTTCCTGAACCTTCAGCAATATTGGACGGAACAGAAACGGCTGAACGTTGCATTTGTGATGCAAGTCCCAACAATTCATTTTTAGGAAAATTGTCTGTTGCATTATATACAACATCTACAAGATTCATTCCGTCAATCCATATTTGAAGTTTCCGAAAGTTATGCATTTGAGTCTTTGTTCTTTCAGCGGAGCGGTCTTTGTTCTTTATTCCAATAGTTACTATTTAAGTAGCTGCGCGTTAAACTGTTTGAGTGTTTCGAGGACATTCACGCGGACGTGGATAAAGTTCTCTATGCCGAGTTTCTGCAGGTCTTCCATGCAAGCGGGAGCACCGGCAACAACAAACAGCGGATGTTTCTTGTCGGGTGTCTTGGTTGCTTCCTTTGAGAGAATTTTCCATGCCTCAGGAGCATAGGTAGCATACTCATCATCTGACGAGCAAAGCACGATGATATCAGCCTTTGCTTTCTTGGCAGCCTTGATACCGTCACGCACGGTCTTGAAGCCGTTGTTGTCAATTACCTTATATCCTGCACATGCAAGGAAGTTGCAGCTAAACTGCGAGCGGGCAAGACGCATAGCGAGGTTACCTATCGTGAGCATGAATGCCACAGGCTGATGCTTCGATGCCTCAGTAGCGAGACGCAGTTGCTCAAACTCTTCGGCAGCACGTGCTACGGGGAGAGTTTTCAGAGCGGGTTCGCAAGCCTCACCGCAACCGCAGGAAGCAGCGGCTTTCTTCTTAGGTTCTTTGCATTTGCAGATGCTGGAGCAAGCACCGGCATTAGGCTGTATTTTCTTACCTGCCACTTCGTTGAAGTTGGGGAACTGGTTGGAGCCAAGGAGCACCTCTTTGCGTTTGGCAACATCCTGCAGACGTGTCTTGAGGTTGGCAGCCACAGCATCCTGCACCTTGCCTTCTTTCACCATCTGGAAGAAACCACCCTGCTCCTGGATAGCGAGGAACTGCTTCCAAGCCTCGGCAGCGATGTTGTTGGTGAGGGTCTCGATGTAATAGGAGCCTGCCGACGGGTCAACCACCTTGTCGAAATGAGCCTCTTCCTTGAGGAGCAACTGCTGGTTGCGGGCGATACGCTCCGAGAAGTCGGTAGGACGCTCGTATGCCACATCAAACGGGGTAACGGTAATCTCATCCACACCAGCGATAGCGGCAGACATAGCCTCCGTCTGTGAGCGAAGCAGATTGACGTATGCGTCGAACACTGTCATGTTGAACTTGGAGGTCTCTGCACTCACGTTCATCTTGGCAGCCTCCTTGAGGGCAGCAGTGAAGACGGGGTTCTTGTATGCCTCTACAATCTTTGCCCAGAGCAGACGACCGGCACGGAACTTGGCAATCTCCATGAAATAGTTGCCGCCGATACCCATGTTGAAACGGATATTGCGTGCTGCCTGATAGTTGGGTATGCCAGCCTCGGTGAGCATAGTCATGTACTCGGCTCCCCATGCGAGAGCGTAGGCAAGTTCTTGAGTGCAATAAGCACCGGCATTGTTGAGTACAACCGAGTTGACACCTACCACGCGGTAGTTAGGAAGCGACTTGGCTGCCTTTACCACTGCCACGATTTTCTCTGCTACCTTCTCGCGGCTCAAGTCTTTGCCTTTCACGAGCATGTTCTTCAGCGGGTCTACATTGATGGAGCCGTAGAGCGACTTCAGATTCCAGCCCTGACGGCCGTAGTAGCGGACGAGAATGCTTGCAAGCTGTGGTGCGTGGCAGGCACATACTGTGAAATTGATGGTAATAGCGCGAGCATCAATATCCTGAAGCAGGTTCTTGATGAAGCGGTAGTTGAGTTTCTCTGCCTGCAAGCAGAAGCCCAGCGAGGTGATACCTTTGTTGAGTACCTCAAGAGCGAGCTTGTTGGCCTTACGGGCATTGTCGCAAGCACAGATGTTCTGGCGGATAGCCCATTCGTTGTTAGTGCGTGTTCCGCGTACATACGGGAACTGACCGGGGGCTGACACCGTTGTCCTGAGTTTCTTCACATCCTCAAGACGATAGAACGGTTGCACATTAAAGCCCTCCGGAGTGCGCCAGACAAGTTTCTTGTCAAAATCCGCACCTTTCAAGTCTGCTATAATCTTCGCTTTCCAAGTCTCGGTGGAGACGGGAGCAAAGTCTTCTAACAGATGCAATTTGTTTTCTGCCATGATTCAATTTGATTTATGTGAGTTAATTATATAATATTAGGGTTGTGCATAATATAGCGTGCAAAGTTACAACTTTATTCCCGAATACCGAAATAAAATGACAAACTTTTATCCAAGCCCGCTCTCCGCAGCCGCCTGTCTCCTGTTTTGCAGCGGTAATGTCTTCTCCGAAGGCTTGCCCTACCCTTGCCCTACCTTTGCCCTACCTTTGCCCTGCTCATCCCTTCCTTGCCGCCCGCCCTGCATATCCTTGTCCGCCTCCGCATCCACGCATCGCAGCCTATTTGCACAGTCCCCGGAAAAGCCGTATCTTTGCAGGCGGAATATCACAACCTGCGCAAGCATCCCTAACGCTGTTATGAACACGTTTCTCCAACTCGCGCTCCAAAGACGGAGCATTCGCAAATACGAGGACAAGCCCGTAGAGCAGGACAAGGTGCAGACCATCCTGCAGGCGGCTCTGGCATCGCCTTCGTCCAAACATCTCAACCCGTGGGAATTCGTTGTCATCACCGACCGTGACGTGCTGACCCGGCTCTCCGCCTGCCGCACCTACGGCAGCCAGCTGCTTCAGGGTTCCCCTCTCGGCATTGCTGTCTGTGTGGATGCCGACGCTACCGACACATGGCAGTGCGATGGTGCCATCGCAGCCCTGAATATGCTGCTATGTGCCGAAGACCTCGGTCTTGGAGGTTGCTGGGTGCAGGTGCACGGAAGAGGGGTAAAAGCGGCCGACGGACCCGATGGTGAGGATATTCCTGCCGAAGTTCTCGTGCGCCGGCTCCTCGGCATACCCGAAAAACTGACCGTGCTCTGCATCGTCAGCATCGGCTACAAAGCCGAAGAGAAGCGGAGCATCAATCCCGAAAAACTGCAATACGAAAAGATACATTATGGAAAATATTAAAGACGACAACCGGAAACCCAAGGCCCAAGGCCGCCCCGTGATTGCCATCACCTGCGGCGACCCTAACGGCGTGGGGTACGAGATACTGCTCAAGGCCGTCAGCGACCCGCATATCACGGAAATATGCACACCCGTCATATACGGCAACATGCAGGCCGTGCGCAAGCATATCCAACTCATGAAAGAGGCTCAGGAGAGCGAACACGCCGAGCCGCAGGAGCAGCATTCGCTCCTGCTCAACCAGACCGACAGCGCCGCTAAGGCAAAAGAGGGAAGAGTCAACCTCGTAAACTGCTATGCCGACAGCGTGCCCCTCGCTATCGGCACCAGCACCCCTGAAGCAGGCGCCGCCTCCTTAGCCGCCTTGGAGCAGGCCGTGAAAGACCTGAAGGCGGGAACAGTGCATGCACTTGTCACGGCCCCTATCAACAAAGAGAACATCCAATCCGACCAGTTCCGCTATTCGGGGCACACCGAGTATCTCACCCACCACTTTGGCGAAGGGCACGACTCACTGATGATGATGATAAGCGACCAGATGCGCGTCGCCCTCGTCACCAACCATGTGCCGTTGCGAAAGGTGGCCGAATTCATCACGGAAGAGCGGATACTCGGCAAACTGAGTCTGCTCAACCAAACCCTGAAAGACGACTTCATCATCCGCCGCCCGCGTATCGCGGTGCTGGCCCTCAATCCGCACAGCGGTGACAATGGGCTGTTGGGTACGGAAGAGAAAGAAATCATTATTCCCGCCATCGAAAAAGCCAAAGCTCAGGGTATCGAAGCCTTCGGGCCCTACTCTGCCGATGGCTTCTTCGGAGCGGGGCATTACCGCTCTTTCGATGCCGTATTAGGTATGTATCACGACCAGGGACTGATACCTTTCAAGTCGCTCGACATGGACGGCGTCAACTTCACTGCCGGCTTGGACATCATCCGCACCTCACCCGACCACGGCACCGCCTATGCGCTGGCAGGAAAGAACCAGGCCGATGCAGCCTCAATGCGTAACGCACTATATCTGGCCATCGATTTGCTCCGCACGCGGGCTGAGCAGCAGAAACTGAAAGCCAATCCGCCGGTATAACTTCCCAAGCAGGAAAGATCGGCTAAAACGGGCGTGCTGACACTACGGCGCGCCCGTTTTAGTTAGCCTTTTGTCACATTTTATCCTCAAAATACGACAATTTGCAAGAGAAACAGACGCTTCATGTCGCTTTTGTTTTGCCTATTAAAACATTTAACTTAACTTTGCAGCCGATTTCGTGAAAGAAACACATTAGTCTAACAAAAAGGTTTAAAGGTATGAAGAGATTGTTACTTCTCTTGTCCGTGTGCGCTTTAGCACTCGGACAGGTTTGGGCAGATGTCCAAACCATTTCCGGAACAGTGCTCAATGCCGTTGACGACGAACCCGTTGTGGGTGCGGCGGTGGCAATATCGGGCACACTTAAAGGCACCATTACTGATTTTGACGGCAAGTTCACGGTGGAGACAGAACCGGGAACCACGCTTATCGTGAGTTTTATCGGCATGAGAACTCAGGAAGTGTCTGCCGCCGACGGCATGACCGTGTATTTGACAGAAGACACCAAAGTGCTGGACGAAGTGATGGTAGTGGGTTACGGTACAGCTACGCGTGCCCAGTTTGTAGGATCAGCCAAAGCCGTTGACGGCGGAGAACTGACCAAGCAGGCCGCCTCAAACGTAACCAACGCACTGCAAGGCAAGATGGCCGGCGTGCAAGTAGTAAACGGCTCCGGCCAGCCGGGCACGGGCGCCAGCATCCGAATCCGCGGCACGGGTTCCATCAATGGCGGCACCACCCCGCTCTACATCGTGGATGGCGCACCCTACGATGAGAGTGCCATCAACCTCATCAGCTCCTATGACATCGCCTCAATGACGGTGCTCAAAGACGCTGCCGCTACGGCCATCTATGGTGCCCGCGGTGCCAACGGCGTCGTGCTGATAACCACCAAGAGCGGCAACAACGAGAGCAAGATGACGGTGAACGTGGATGCCAAATGGGGCAACAACTCCCGGGCCGTCAGCAACTACGATGTGATGACCGACCCCGCAATGTATGTCGAGACGGCCTACAAAGCGCTCTACAACTTCAAGTTCTACAACGGAGCCTCGGCAGCTGCCTCCTACGAGTATGCCGATGCCAACATCTGGAATGCCCTCGGCTATAAGATATACAGCACGTCGGGGGGAGAGCGCCTGATAGGCTACAACTTCAAGCTCAATCCCAATGCAAAACTGGGCTACAGCGACGGCCAGTACTACTATACGCCCGACAACTGGGAGAAAGAGACGCTGAAGACAAACAACCTGCGCCACGAATACAACATTAGCGTCAACGGCGGCAACAAAGACACGCAGTATTTCATCTCCGCCGGTTACCTCAACGACCCCGGTATCGTTGACGGTTCCGGTTTCCAGCGTTTCACTATGCGTGCCAAGGTGGATAGCCAAGTGAAGAAATGGCTGAAAGTGGGTGCGCAGGCAGCTTATGCCTATGCCGACATCCAGTCGCCTTCTCTTCAGACGACATGGGGCTCTACAGGCAACGTTTTCCAGACGGCCAACGAGATGGCACCGATATATCCCTTCTACGTGCGTGATGCCGCTACCAAGCAAATCCTTACCGATGCGCAGGGGTGGCAAATCTACGACTCCGGCAACAACACCAACTTCACACGCCCCGGTAGCGCTCCGCGCGGCAACGAGGCCATCAACCTGAAGATTAACGACAAGCATGCCGTCAGCGACAACTTCTCTGGCAGCATCTATCTGACCATCACCCCCGTGGAAGGACTCAACCTGACCGCACGCGTCAGTCCCGAGGTATATAACACCCGCTCGCATGCGCTGTACAATCCTTTCTATAGCGCCGCTTCATCAGGCGGTTCTGTAAGCATGGGCCACGACCGCTTTTTTACGCTCACACAGCAATATCTGGCCAGCTACAAGAAGCGCTTCCTGAATGTACACAACATCGAAGTACTGGCCGGTTGGGAGCAATACATGGCAAAAGACCAGACCATTTCGGCCGCCAACGACCACCTCTTCAACCCCTTCATCCCCGAGGTAAGCAATGCCTATGGCACACAGCCTACCGCCAACAACACCGCCTCCAGCACACGCACGATGAAGACGGCCGGTCTGCTCGCACGCGTACAATACGACCTCATGGACCGCTATTTCGTCAACGCAACCTATCGCTACGAAGGCTCTTCCCGTTTCGCACCGTCCAAACGCTGGGGCTCGTTCGGTTCCATTGGTGCCGCATGGCTCATCAACCGCGAAGGCTTCATGGACAATGTGGATAACGTGGACGAACTAAAACTGAAAGTGTCATGGGGTACGCAAGGTAACGACCAGGTGGGCACATGGGGATATCCCGTCTATCTCGACTACTACGCCATCACATACGATGCCGACAACAACGTGTTCTCTTCCCAACTCACCGACAAAGGCAATCCTGACCTGACATGGGAAAAGCAGATGCTCAGCAACGTCGGCTTCGAGTTTGGCTTCTTCAAAAACCGCTTGAACGGTAGCGTGGAATACTTCAACCGTACCAACTCCGACATGCTCTTCACCATCTCGATGCCCAAGACGGCCGGCTACAGCTACTTCAGCGAGAACATTGGCACGGTGGTCAACAACGGTATCGAAGGCGAAATCGAAGGCGTGCTGCTCGATATGCGCAACGTGCGTTGGGCAGTCAACCTGAATGCCACATGGGTGAAATCCAAAATCAAAGAGCTGCCTGAGCAGTACAAGAACGGCGGCATTAAGTATGACTCCTATATCCTGCGCGAAGGCGGATCGCTGGTTGAAGGCTATATGCCCGTATTTGCCGGCATCGACCGCGAGACGGGACGCGCCCTCTACTACGTAGATCCCGACAACGGCGACCGCACCACCACCGCCAACATTGAGCAGGCCGCACACTCTGACCTCGGCGACTTGAGCGTCAAGGTGTATGGCGGCTTCGGCACCACGCTGGAGGCCTACGGTGTTGACCTGAGCATCCAGTGCGCCTACCAGTTAGGAGGCAAGATGTACGACGGAACCTACCAGACCCTTATGCACACCGGCGCCATCGGCAAGAACTGGCACAAAGACATCCTGCGTGCTTGGACTCCCGAGAATCCGGATACCGACGTGGAGCGCCTTATCTACATCGCCGACATCCCGCAGAGTTCGTCCTCTCGCTGGCTCGTTTCAAGCGACTACCTCAGCCTGAACAACGTAACGCTGGGCTATACCCTGCCCACCAAATGGACCAAGAAAGCCCAGATGCAGAAAGTCCGCATCTATTTCCAGGGCGATAACCTCGGCATAGCCGCCGCACGCAAAGGTATGGATCCGCGCCAGAGCCAGAACTTGTATCAGACAGGCCTTGGCGGATACTCCGACTCCGGCAACTTCGTATATAGCCAGTTGCGGACCCTCTCGGGTGGCATTTCCGTTACTTTCTGATGTTGAACCAAACAAAAACAGATTCTTATGAAAACTAAATATATCACACTCATCGCATTGGCTACGCTCTCGCTCACAGCCTGCGAGAACATGCTGGATGCTCCCTATCAGGGCGGCACGCAAGACAGCGAACAGTTCGCACAGAACAGCGGCGGCATGATGGCATTGGCTACGGGTGCCGTATCGCAGTTGGGCGTCCCCTACAACAACTTCGCCAGCGAACGTGACGACGACCTGGGCTACACGGCCTACACGCTCTCGCTTGACCTCAACTCCGGCGACATGGTCAACCCGCCTTCGGGCTACGACTGGTTTACTGTCGCTCTGGACTATTCCGACCGCACACCCACGTATGCCAACCCAAACATGCGGTTAGGCATGTTCTTCAAGACCATCTACGCTGCCAACAATGTGCTGGCGCAGATTCCGGCTGGCACCGAAGACGAGACCTTCATCGTGGCCCGCGGACAACTCAAGGCTACCCGTGCTTGGGCCTATCTGGCTCTGGCACCCTACTACCAGTTCAAGTATGTGGGCAACGAAGACAAACTCTCGCTTCCCATACTCGCCGACACCACCGATGTATATAACAACCCCCGTGTAAGCCTGAGCAAGCTCTATGCCTTCATCATGGACGACCTCAACGATGCTATTGCCGACCTTAACGGTTACACCCGCTCCCACAAGGGACAGATTGACCAACAGGTGGCCTATGGTCTTCGCGCACGCGCCAACCTGTATATGGAGAAGTGGGCCGAAGCTGCCTCCGATGCGGCAGAAGCAGTAGCCGGCTACACGCCCTACGCCATCAGCGAACTCACGCAACCGGGCTTCTGCGATGCCTCCGACCACAGCTGGATGTGGGCCCTGCTCATTCCGGCCACCGTGGCAGGCGAAGAACTGGCCACATGGCCCTCACAGATTGGCTCGTTCTCCGGCAACTCCTACACGGCCTACGGTGCCATCTACCGCCAGATCAACTCGCTGCTGTATGCCAAGATAGCTGACACCGATGTTCGCAAAAGCTGGTGGCTCGACCTCAATCAGCAATCACCCTATCTGGAAGGACTGACCTGGACCGACGAGGCCAAAGGCATCGTATATAAAGGACAGGATATCGCCAAGGCAAGAATCGCCGACGTCAAAGAGGCTATGCCGCCCTACTCCAACGTGAAGTTCGGCCAGCGCTCCGGCATAGGCTCACCCTACAACGACGGCGACTGGTGCCTCATGCGGGCAGAAGAGATGCTGCTTATTCAGGCGGAAGCCAAAGCCAAGGCAGGCGATGTGGCCGGTGGCAAGAGCATCCTGGAGAGTTTCGTGCAGACATACCGCGACCCTGCCTTCACCAGCAAGGCTGCTTCGGCCGAAGAACTCTCCGACGAAGTGTGGCTGCAGCGCCGTATCGAACTGTGGGGCGAGGGCTTCGCAATGGCCGACAAGATGCGTCTCGAGAAAAACATCGTCCGCTTCAAGAACGGCGACGAAACCAGCAATGTGGATGACGTCTATAAATTCAACATCGCTGCAGGCGACCCGTGGCTGCTGCTCCGCTTCCCGCAGACCGAAATCAACGCCAACAATGCCATCGAGCAGAACACAGGTGGCAACCTGCCACAGACTGGCGACGGAGCCACCCTGCGTGACGGCGTGACCGACTAAACAAACATGTTCAAACTAATTGTTATACCTAAAAACAATCCCGGTTATGAAACGTAATCTATTTTATCTGTTGGCGGTGGTGCTCATCATGCCTGCCTGCAACAACAGCCCCCAATACGAACCCGCCGCTCCCGTGAGCAAAGACGCACAATCGGTATGGTTTACCGTAAACGATGAGCGCGGCAGCGAAATCAGCCCGAAGGCCGGCATCACCTCCCATGAAGTCACGCTGGAGCGGGAAGATGCGGAAAAAGAACTCACTGTCGGCCTGCAGGCGACCGTCAACACAGACAACGTGTTCAATGTACCTGCATCGGTCACCTTCAAGGCCGGCGAGAAGCAGGCTGTGCTGAGCATCGGCTTCTCCAAGATGGAAGTAGGCTATACCTATAGTCTGGCTATCAATCTGGACATGAGCGCCATCAACCCCTATGTGGACAAATACGACGCTACCGATAACCTGCTCCTCCCCGTGTATTTCTACTCGGTAACGCCTATCGAATACTCCGACCTCAAGCAGGGCGTATGGGTGGACTACATCATTCCGCCCTACCTTGCCAGCTATGGCGTAAACGTACCGGTAACCACCTACTACGTCAACTACCAAACGGCCGAGATGCCCGACGGCACAATAAAACTGCGCGCCATCAACCCCTATTTTGCCGTGCCCACAGGCGATGCTGATGCTGATGGCATCTATCCTGAATATCCCATGAATGAGGAAGCCGACCTGTTGGAAGGTGCCGCCTATAACTTCGTAATGACTATCTACGAAGACGGTTCCGTCGAACTGCCCGACACCTACCTGGGCATCAACTACGGCGGTGGTGCTACCTACGTGGTGATGAGTCAGGAGTACGGCGAGTACGACGAAGAGGCCCAAAGCATCATCTTCTCCTACGAGAACGAAGCCCTTATCTCGCTGGATGACTACGGAATGGACTATGCAATGCCCGCTGGCTTCGAACTGTATCTTTCCAAAGACGCTTTCCTTGCTGCCTACCCTGACAACGGAAATGCAGGAGGCGAAGATGAGGAAGGCGACGAAGAAGGTGAAGGTGAAGGTGATGGCGATGAAGAAGGAGAAGGAGAAGGAGAGGGAGAAGGCACAAATGCTCCCCGCCGCCTGAACGGCAACAAAACCTTCCATCTGAAGACCAAGTAAGCACCTGCAACCGATACCTTATTCTGCAACACGGCACCGCCCGACTGGCGATGCCGTGTTTTTTATTCGGGCCAAACCTCGCCCCTGTTTGTGCAGATGGAAATAAATGCGTAACTTTGCAGGCTTATACGCGCTAAAACGCCACTGACATGCACAAAATAGCCATCATCAACGGTCCCAATCTGAACCTGCTGGGCAAACGGGAGCCTTCGCTCTATGGGGAGCAGGCCTTCGAGCCTTTTCTGGAGGAGCTTCGCAGGCGCTATGCCGGCACGGCGGAAATTACCTGCTTCCAGAGCAACCACGAAGGTGACCTGATTGACCGCATCCAGGCCGATGGTTTCCGCTCCGATGGCATCATCCTGAATGCCGGCGGCTATACCCACACCAGCATCGCTTTGCGCGATGCCGTAAGTGCTGTGCCGGCTCCCGTGGCAGAAGTGCATCTGACCGACATCAACACGCGCGAACCCTTCCGGCGCCTGTCCTACCTGACCGATGTATGTTGCATCACTGTTATGGGAAAAGGCCTGCAGGGCTACGAAGAAGCCCTGCGCCACCTTATCCGTTTGCCCAAGCTATGAAGAGACTGACTTCCATATTATTCCTTGTTTTCCTCGCCCTGATGGCCACGGCACAAAACAGCCTGTCCGGCCGGCTGATGGATGCTGCTACCCGCCAGCCGCTTGACTTTGCCAACGTGAGCGTCAGCCGCACGGGCGACACCGCCCCGCTGACCGGCACGGTTACCGACGAGCAAGGCAAATGGGAAATAGGCGGTCTCGAAAACGGATCCTACACGCTGACGTTCTCCTTCATGGGCTACATTGAGCAGCAGAAGACCGCTACACTCAGCGGAAAGCCCTTGAGCCTCGGAAAGATATATCTCGAAGAAGACGCCCGCCAGCTGGAGGAAGTGGAAGTGGTAGGACAGAACGCCACCATGCGCTTTGAGCTGGACCGTAAGGTGTTTGCCGTTGACCAGAACATCGCCGCAGCAGGAGGCAGCATCACGGATGCGCTGGAGAACATCCCAACGGTGGATGTGGACCAGGAAGGCAACATCGCACTGCGCAACAACGAAGCCGTCGAGATATGGATAAACGGGAAACCGGCCGGACTGACCGCCGAAAACCGCGCACAAGTGCTGCAGCAGCTGCCCGCCGAGAGCATTCAGGAGATAGAAATCATCACCAACCCCTCCGCCAAGTTCTCGCCCGAAGGCACAGCAGGCATCATCAATCTGGTGATGAAGAAAGACCGGAAGACGGGCTACTACGGCTCGGTCAACGCCGGCATCCAATATGTGCTGGCCGCTCCGTGGACCACACCCCCCGGAGGCAATGCGGGACTGAATATCAACCTGAGCAAAGGCATCATCGATGCCTACTTCAATGCCGGCTACCACTACCATTCTTCCCACGGCTCTACTCTTACCGACAGGCACAACCTGTCGCTCACCGACCGCACCGACACGCTGAGTCGCCTGCAGAACGATGCAAGCAACGACCGCCGTGGGGGCGGTGCCTTCCTCAGAGCCGGCATCGACCTGCGTATCACCGACCGCTCTACCTTGGGGCTGTCGGGGTTCGGAATGGTAGGCACTACCGGCCGCAGCGATGCCCTCAACCGTTATCTGCTTACCGACGGCGCTGCGCCCTATGATACCCTTCGCCAATACACACGCCGCGAACAGGGAACAAGCTCCCACCCCGGAGGCAATGCGATGCTGACATGGCAGTTCAAGCCTGTAAAAGGCCATCAGTTGGACATGTCTGCTTCCTACAACCACTTCACGTGGAACCAGTACAACACCTATACACAGGCCGAGCAGGACACCACACGCCAGAAGCAGGACAACGAGAACCGCGACCAGATGGTGCAACTCAAAGCCGACTACGAGTGGAAGCCCACCACGCAAAGCCGGTTGGAGGCCGGCTGGCAGACCGACCTCAGTTGGCGCAAGACCAACGCCGATGCCGCCGAACTGATGCCCGATGCCACGCAGCAGGCTATGCAGGCTTACTACAACGATTTCCTCAACCGCGAGCAGATACATGCCCTGTATGTGACCTACGGCAACCGCTTCTGGGACCGCTTTTCCGTACAGGTGGGGTTGCGTGGTGAATATATGCAGCGCACACTCACCACATCCTATTACGATGCCCCCGATCACCTCACCTCCGTGCGCCGCGATACCAGCTACTTCCAACTCTATCCATCTGCCTATCTGAGCTATACTTTTCCAAAAGGGCACGAACTGCAACTCAACTACACACGCCGTGTGGACCGCCCTCGCGGCCACCAGATCAACCCGCGGCAGGATTTCTCCGACTCTACCAACATCCAGTTGGGTAATCCCGACCTGCTGCCCGCCTACTCCTCCTCATTGGAGCTCAATTACCTCAAGACGTGGGAACGTCACACGCTCTCCGCAGGCCTCTTCTGGCGCTATGCAGACGGCATCATACAGAATGTGAAGTACATGCAGGCCGACATCATGAAGAACACCTTCATCAACATCGCCAACCGCAGCGAATACGGCGTCGAGGTCGTGGGCAAGAACCGCCTCTTCGGAAACCTGCTGCAACTCACCACCTCGGCCAACCTCTATTACAACACCATCAGTGCCGCCGACTATCACAGCAGCTACAACGGACAACCCATCGACATCGTACTCCCCAAGCAGAATATCCTCACATGGTCAGTACGCCTCAATGCCCAGTTTATGTTCACCAAAACCTTCTCCGGACAGCTTTCGGCCCGCTACCACTCGCCTCGCGTAGTGGCACAAGGTGAGACCACCCACCATTACTCCATCGACCTCGGGCTCCGTAAGACGTTCTTCGACAAGAAGCTGGCATTGGCATTCAACGTACGCGACCTGCTCAACTCGCGTAGCCGTGCCAACACCACATGGGGCGACGGCTTCTACCAGTATCAGGCACGCCGCTGGAACTCACGAACCATCGGCCTTACCGTCACCTACAGCTTTGGTAACATGAAGGCCAAGCACAACCAGCACCCGCAGGATGGCGGTGCTGCAGGCACGTCGTACGAAGACAGCGGGGAAGAATGATGCCCCCGCAGGATAGTGAAGAATGAAGAAACAGATAACCATATTGCTGCTGTTACTGCTGGCCGCATCGGCTTCGGCACAAAACAGACCGTATATAGACGACAAGCCCGTCCATTTCGGCTTCTCGCTGGGTGTTAACTTTATGCACTACAGCGTGAAGGACAGCGAGTTGCCCATCAATGGTGAAATCTATCACGCCCGTATGTCAAGCATGCTGCCCGGATTCTCGGTAGGCTTCATCGCCGACGTACGACTCTCCCGCCACCTCAACCTGCGCTTCTGCCCTGGCATGCACTTCGGAGAGCGTACCCTCACCTACAAGAGCGAATCCGGCAATCCCATCCCCGTGCTTGACCGGTCCCACCGACCCGACCAGAACTCCGTGCTCTGCATTCCCATCAGCGTACCGCTCTACCTCAAGTGGTCCGCCGAACGCGAAATAAACTACCGCCCCTACCTCATTGCAGGCGGAGGTATCAGCTACGACTTCAACCAGAACAAAGACCGCACCGACCTCTTGCAGCGGCCCTTCGACTTCTTCGTTGAAGTGGGAGCCGGATGCGACTTCTACTTCAACTGGTTCAAACTCTGCCCGCAGCTGACCTACTCCATCGGCTTCAACAACGTACTCACCCCTACGCAGAACAAGGTGGACTGGACACCACTCAACCCACTCTACACCGATGCTATCAGCCGGCTGCTGAACCGCCAGATTACACTTACTTTCAACTTCGAATAGGCCTGCATGAAAAAACTGCTGTATATCCTCCTTCTCCTCACCTGCCTCACAGGCTGCGAATACCGGCTCACCGACGACCCGGCGGCACGGCTTACGTTCTCGGCCGACACCTTGAGTCTGGACACGGTATTCAATCAGGCCGCCACCCGCATGATGCAGCTCAAGGTGTATAATCGGCAGAAAGAAGCGCTCTGCATCAACAGCATACGACTTGAGAGCGGCGACTATTTCATGGTCAATGCCGATGGCGAAACCGACCTCAGTCAGGTGCGCGACATCCTGCTCGCCGGCGGCGACAGCCTCTATATCTTCATCAAGGCCAACATCGCCCACCAGACCGACAATACGCCGGTACTCATCGAAGACAAACTCATCTTCGTGTGCAACAACCGCACGCAACAGGTGGTGCTCCGCGCCTATGGGCAGAACGTGACAGTCCTCCGCCACCGCTTCTATAGCGAGCCCGTGCAGCTCAACGCTGCCATGCCCTACCACGTGTTCGACACTCTCCTCTTCGCTGGCGACCTCACCATCGAGCCCGGTGCCGTGTTCTACATGCACGAGCGCTCCGTTATCTTCTGCCTCGGCAACGTCACCATCAAAGGCACACCCGACCGCCCCGTGCTCTTCCGCGGCGACCGCTTGGACAATCTCTTTTCTTCTGTGCCCTACGACTATGTGTCTGGCAACTGGACGGGCATCTATCTGCTCCAGCAGGAAGGCGAAGCGGCACGCTCCTACCGGCTGGAGAACGTCAACATCCACAGCGCGGCCGTCGGCCTCTATTGCCAGGCGCTACCCGAAGCCGACCGTTCGACACTCTGTCTGCTGAACTCCGTCATATATAACATGTCGGCCTACGGTGTGGCCGTGCTCAATATGGATGCTCTCATCGCCAACTGCGAGATAAGCAATTGTGCCACCTACTGCGTCTATCTGTCCGGCGGCACGCACACACTGCTCCACAACACGATAGCCTCCTATTTCAACAACAAGGTCGCCCCCGCCATGCACAACGTCGGACACGCCGATGTGGCGGCCGTATTCATCAACAACGTCAGCAAACAGATGGCACACACCGAGACCTATATGCACAACAACATCATCGCCGGTGTGCGCCGCAACAACCTCGTGCTCGCCACGCCCCTGCCCCTCCGCTACAACGGATCCTTCACGCACAACTACCTGCAGAACGACACCCTCAACTATCCGCAGTTCCGCGACAACACCTACGGCACAGCGGCCGACACCGTCTTCGTCAGCACGCTATTCACTTC
The DNA here is from genome assembly GCA_017464025.1 of Paludibacteraceae bacterium. Classification (GTDB taxonomy): domain Bacteria; phylum Bacteroidota; class Bacteroidia; order Bacteroidales; family Paludibacteraceae; genus Colicola. The sequence continues at coordinate 16,632 of JAFUEI010000046.1, forward strand.
TGCCGACAGCACCTACTACAATTTCCGGCTGGACTCTGTCTCGCCTGCACGCGGCATCGCCGATACGGCCGTCACCCGCCTCTATCCGCTCGACCGCCTTGGCAACGACCGCTTCGCCGACACCGCACCCGATGCCGGATGCTACGAGTGGACACCCCGACCCGAATAATCTTGTCCTTACCTAAACAGCATAAGCAAGCGTAGAGACATTCGCCCTCCTGCAAATGCCTCTACGCTGTTATGTTTCTGTACGGCCTGCCTTATCTCAACTGCTGCCCCTGAAGGGTATAGCGGCTGCCGTTGCGCTCGATGTAAATAAACCCGTCCTCCATCACCTTCTGGGGCGTCATCGGCGACTGCTCCGCAGGCTGCGCAAGCGGAGTGGCCGTGGTTGTATAGATATCAAACAAATCGCCGCTGTAGGCCTGCATATAGCCTGCAGGAGCCGATGTGCTGCGCGCCGAACCCATGCGCAACACCACCTTCCCTTTGTGACCTGTGATGGTAGCGGAATATGTGTTGGTGCTCGCCGTCTCGTCAGTCACTTCCGACTCCGAATGGATACCTACGGCCTTGCGGATGCCTATCAGACGCTCTATCTCCTCCTTGTAGGTGTACCAATGCGGCCAAAACACGCAGGGAACGCCCGGAAGCATCAGCAGATAGGCGTTGGCCGCCAGTATCTCCGCACGCTTGTTGGCGAGGTTGGTATTATAACCTAAAAACTCGGCCCCTTGGTTGTCTGACCGGTGGAATGTGTCGTGGTTATCAATAAAGGTAACGGCAAAGCGCGACAATCCTTCCGAGCGCAGACCCTTGTTCTTTAGGTTGGCATAGCCCGAGCCGCCATTCCACGTGCGGATGGCCTTCTTGAGCGGGAAGTCAAACGCTAACGTGTTGTACGAAGCATCCGCTAAGTGGTTCTTCACGGAACTTACATCGTCCATCCAGAACTCCGACACCGAGAAGAACGGCTCGGAAGCAAGGTTGTACTGCGAGAGGTAACTGCCGCTGTAGCCGCGCGTCATGTCGTAGCGGAAACCGTCGAAACCCACCTCGTTAATCATCCATTTTGTGTAGGCCTCGCACATCTGCTGAACATACTCCTGTGTGTGGTCTAAGTCGCGACAGCCTTCATCGTTGGTGCCTGTGTCGGCATTGCCGTGGGCCAGCGACTTGCTGTCCGACGACGATTTGATGAAGGCTTCGTCGCCGGCACAGATATGCTTGGAGGTGATGGTATAGCTCCCGTATGGGTAGAAATTGTTGGTGGCAAAACTCTTGGCCCATCCCGAGGTGCTCTGAAAATGGTTGATAACGATATCGGCTATGGCCTTGCAGTCGTGTTGGTGAAGGGTCTCTATCACCTTGTTCAGTTCCACGCGGTTGCCCCAGTCGCTCGCCAGATTGGAATAGCATTTGGTGTAGTAGCCTACGCCGCTGCCGTAGCCCGAAGGAGGAAACCATACGAGGTCGAAATGCTCGCCTATCTCGTCGGCATAGTTCTGCAGCGAGGCATATTTGGTGTTGGAATAAGTCGTCAGCTTGTGCGAGTCCCAGTAGAAAGCCTGAAGCATGACGCCCTCATATTCCGACGGTACAGCCACCTGCGCATATTTCGAGGGGTCGGGATACGCATTGCCCGTTTTGCCTTGCAGACAAATCACCGAGCCGTTGTACGTTATCGTCACATCCTGTGCCTGCTGCAGGCTGAAGCCGATGTTCGCATCGTTACCCACTGACACGGCATATAGGTTCGAGCAGTCGGCCGAAAACTTCTGGTAGCCTAACCACGTTTGGGAGCCGTCGGTCACCTTGAACTCGTAAGAACCCACCGGCAACGAGGAGAACGTGATGCTCCACACGCCGTTGCTCTCGGTCATCGCCGAGCCGTTTATCACCCACGATTTGCCGTTACACCACGTACTGCCCGTGGTGCCGTTGCCTGCTACATACCAGGCCGCCTGCGCCGACACTGTTATCGTCAGCAGCAGTAAGAAACTCAACAATTTGCGCATATTCCTATGTTATTCTGATGATATACTTCCGCTGTTATCATGCAACTCTCCTTTATCCTGTAGAGACGTGCCACCGGCGTCTCTCCCACCCGCATAGTGTAATTCTCCCTCCCGCATGGTGTAGTTCCTCCCACCTACATGGCTCCTCCCCCCCCTGTGGGGGGGACCGAGGGGGGGGGTATTGGGGGTTATCCTGCCGTCTCTATATTCTCCCGCCGGATACACTCCTCCCCCATCAGCCGCAGAAATACCTGCGTCGTCGCCACCACATCTTTCTGGCAATACACCGAAATGCGATCGATGTCGCGCTCTTTGTAATATACGCGTGCCACCTCCGAGCCGTCAATGTCGTCTTTCGGGGTCGGGATGCCGAACAGTGCCGTCAGCGTCTTCAGCGAGGTGAACGATTTGTAGTCCCCGAATTTCCAGAGCTCCATCGTATCTATGAAACGCACCTCCCAGGGCTTCTTGCCCGCCACGTTCAGGCAGTCGGGCAGACCCAAGCCGTTTATCAGCGCACGGCGGCATACGTAGGGCACGTCAAACTCTTTGATATTGTGCCCGCACAGGTTGTGGTAGGGCGTCACCATGAAGCGGCCAAGCAGCTCTAAAAACGCTATGAGAAGTTGTTTCTCGTCGCTGCCGCAGAACGACTTGGTGCGCAGATGCCACTCTCTGTCTTTCATATAGCAGAAGCCCACCGAGATGCACACGATGCGCCCGTACTCGGCATATATCCCGGCCTGCTCCCAGCCGTCTGCAGGTGTCGGCATACACTCGTAGCGCTGAGGCGAATAGGCACGCAGCTTGTCATATTTCTCCGCCCAAAGGTGTTGCATCTCCTCCGGCAGCATATCGTACCGCTCCACCACGGGAGCCGTCTCTATGTCAAAAAACAGTATCTTGTCAAGCGATTGGTTCAGCATAGTAAAACAAGAATTATGTTATATCAAAACAACGACTGCAAAACAACTATTACCTCCCTGCAAAAGTACACATTTATTCCCACTCTCACAACCCCTCCTCCAAAATATCTATAGAGACGCATTGTCTATAGACTCTATAGACTCAATATATTCTATCTACTCTATAATTCCTTGTCATCCCCTCCAGCCCCCATCCGCAGGCCCTCGTCCCCTGTGGGGAAAATTAAAGAGTCCCTCACCTCCCCCTGTATAAAAAAAATCCCCTCCGCACGCAGCGTGCAGAGGGGAAAACTGTTCTTTCTGAAAAGATTCGAGCCGAAGCTTATTCTTTCGTCAGGCTCCAGTCGGAGTTGATAGTCCACGTACCGGCCTGGATGGGCTTGATATCACCGGTCTGGCCGAGTTTGCCGTCCCAGTTCATTGCGCCTTCTTCGCCAAGAACGGTTGCCACGAAGAGCATGCCGCTGTCTTTCCAACCGGCTACATCACCTTCGGCTACCACAAACTTGTACGAATAAACGCCCTCAGCAAGCGTCATCTCCAGCGGAGTGTCCTTCTTCTCCTGGCCCCAACTCCATACATAGAGCTTGTTTTCGCCAAGGTCAAGACCTTCGCCCAGTTTTACGTTTACTACCAGCTCGTCACCGGCCTTTACATCTACTGCGGTCGGCTCCTCGCCCGGCTCCTCCTCGTCAGCGCATACCTGGTCGGCGGTGATACCGAAGTTCAGGAAACCGTAAACGGTCGGATTCATGGTCGTGAAGTCAACAGTCATGTTGTCAGCTTTCTTCACGCAGTCCTTGCCCTCTTCGGGAGCGTTCATCTGGTCGTTGGCCCAGTTGGCGTCAACGCAGAACTTGTAGCTCTTGCCTACTACGGTGGGCAGAGTGATGGTCCAGTTGCTGCCGCTGCCGGTCATAGGATAAGCGGTGTTGTCCCACGATTTCTCAAACGCATCACCTACGATGTAAACCGTGCCGCCCTCTGTTACAGGAACCGTAACAGTCAGGTTGAAGGTTACGTTGTCATAAACGGCGTCAACGCAGGGGTTGGTTTTGAAGCCGTACGATTTAACGAAGATTACGTCAGCGTCAGCGTTGCAGACAATACTGGTCTCCACCTCATACTCGGTCTTGAACTCGGCGCTGCCTTTCAGCAGTTCGCAGGGTTTGTTCTCCAGACCAATCCACTGATAGTCCCAGCCGGCGGGGAAGGTGCCGTCCTTTGCCAAAGCATTGGGCTTGCCCTCAAGGTGATCCCAGCCATCAGCAAGAGCTTCGTCGGTCGGTTTGATAACGGCTTTGTACCATCCTTTGTAGTCAGGAATAGCCTCAAACTTCACCATCTCGTCGGGGTTGGTGCTCCAGTTGTTGTAGTTGCCGGCGAATACGTACTGTACGTCGCACATCTCGTCGATGTTGGCGATGTTCCATACTACCGTAACAGCGCCTTCCGTAGCAGCTACTTCGGGAGTGGTTGACTTGATGTCCGGTCCGTCGGGATTGGGATTGTTGTTACAAGAAGCCATCACGAGCGCACCTGCCATCATGGCAATAGCCATAAATTTGTTTGCTTTCATAATGAAAAACGTTTTGTTGGTTAATAATGTTGGTTGATTGTTTTTTGATTTTATAGTATCGCCTGCCCGCCGGTTTGTTCCGGCGGACAGGGCTGATAATATCAATAGCCTTCGTTCTGCTTGAGGTTGCTGTTGGCGGTCACCTCGGCTAAAGGCAGCGGATACAGAGCGCGGAAGTCTTCCACGTTGGCCTGGGCGCCCAAGATCGCACCACCCTTCCATTCCCACGGATAGGCTTTGCCTGTGAACTTGTGGAAGCGGATCAGGTCGCTGCGGCGGCAGCCTTCGGCATACAGCTCGCGGCCGCGCTCGTCAAGCACGTCGTCAAGCGTATAGCCCGCATTCTCGGCGGCCCCTGCACGGTGGCGGACCTCGTTGATGGCCGCATCAGCCGTCATACCAAGCTGGTCGGCACCGCGAAGCACGGCCTCGGCATAATTCAGGTAGGCCTCTGCCTTACGCATCAGAGCAAGGTCCGTATCCGGGAACTTCGTGTCATGAGCCGTGCGGTTGCCGTCTGCCATCAGATTGCTGTATTTCACAATTCCCCACCCCGACAAGAACTCGTCATCCTTGTTCTGGGTCCAGAAGTTGCATACATAGCTGTCGCTGCTGCCGGCGTTGATGAACATCGCACGACTGTCACCGGCTGCGGCCGTAATCTGGGCCGCACCGCCGTAGTATTTCCCATACACGCTCTTCGCCTGATCCAGCGTCTTGGCCGTCTTCGGACGGTCAAGCTCCGGGCAGAAGAGTTGTACCAGCTGGGCACGCGAGCGGATGCACTTCCAAGCCTCCGTCGTTCCGGAAGCAGGCATACCGCTCGTGTAGCACGATGCTATCAGGAACAGCGAACCGCCCCACGACTGAATCTCTATGCCGTCTTGGGCCACGGGCAGGATAATCTCTTTGTACGCATCGTTCACGGCCGACAGGTTGTCGTTGTCGCCCATGAAGAGGTAGCGGTATTGCGAAGCCAGGTCATACGACGAGTTCATCACCATCTCCGCATACTTGGCTGCCTTGTCATAGTCAGCCTTGCACGAAGCGGCGTCTTTGCCCGTGTATATCTCTGCATTCAGGTAGATGCGCGACAGCAGCAGCCACGCGGCGGCCTGGTCAACGCGGTAGTAGCTCTCGCGCTGGCCGGCGGGAGCCAGGTCCTGCATCAGGTCTTCAAGCTCGGCCGTCAGGTCGGCATACAGGTCCGCACGCTTGTACTGCTCGGGAAGCTCCGACAAACCCGACTTCCATACCTTGGGCACGTTGCCGAACATGTCAAGCAGATAGTAGTAGTTCAGGGCACGGATGAAGCGCACCTCGGCTGTCTTGCGTGCACCGGCTTCCTCGCCGAACTTGTCGATGAACAGGTTGCACAGCGTGATGTCGAAATAGAAACGCGAATACACTCCCTTTATCAGCGTGTTCGACGCTGTCCACGTCGCCTTGCGGATGTCGTCCACGCCCACGTCAGGCCATATCCAGTATATCTGGTCGGCGCAATATTCGTTCAGCGCGAACATCATGCGGTAGAACGAAGATGTGCCCTCGTCCACACCCGCTACGTCACCGTTGCCGTCAGGACCCTGCTGGCCCGTCAGAGCCATCGTGGCATAGCATTTCACAAAGAGCTCGTTCATGTCAATCGTTGACTTGCTGTTCGGGTCGATAGACTCTACGTTCAGATTTTGAACGCAAGAGGTCATACCAATCATCAGCACGGCTCCAACTATTGCAAATATCTTTTTCATATCTGTGTCGTTTTTCAGGGTTGATTAAAATTGCAGACTTACACCCACGAGAGCCGTCATGCTACGCGGATAGATGTTGTTGTCAATGCCGCCGAACACTTCGGGGTCCAGACCGCTGTAGCCCGAGATGACTACGGGGTTGCTCACCGAGCCGTACAGACGGGCACGGATGGCCGGTTTGTTCCAGGTGTAGCCCAACGTGATGTTATCGATGCGGAGGAACGATGCGTTCTCCACCCAGATGTCCATCTTGTAAGCATTGCTGCTCACCGATACCGTGTTCGAACCCGAGATGCGGGCATACTCCGTCTCGGTGCCTTTCAGCACGTTGGTGTAGCCGCCCGAGCGCTGAGGTGTCTGAAGGCTGTTCATACGGCCCGCACGCACGTCGTTATATACGTAGTTGCCGATGTTCGAACGGAAGGTGATGCCAAGGTCGAAGTTGTAGAACTGCCACTTCGACTGCAAGCCTAACGTCACGGGAGCCATCGAGTTGTGATACGGCTTCAGGTCGTTCTCGTCGATGATGTCCTTCCCGTCGGCATCCTTGTCGCCGTTCTGGTTCACAATCTCATAGTAGCCGTTCTCGTTCACGCGCGTCTCATATACGAAGAACGTACCGGCAGGCAGACCTTCCTGATGACGCTGTATCGTGTTGCCCGTGCCGGCCGAGATGCCGCCCGTCTCCACGAAGTAAGGATTGTTCGGGTCAACCGTCTTGCCAGTCGTCAGTTTCAGAATCTTGTTCTGGTTGTAGGTCACGTTGAAGCCTAAGTCCCATTTCAGTTTCTTGTTGTCTATCGCAACGGCATTGATGGAGAACTCAACACCCTGGTTCATGAGTGAACCGATGTTGCTTACCACCTGGTTCTTGAAGTTCATACCGGCGGCCACGTCAACCACCGAAATCAGGTCGTCCGTCTTGCGGTAGTAGTAGTCAATCGCGCCGGTGATACGCCCGTTCAGGAAGCCGTAGTCGATACCTGCATTGTAGGTCGTCGTCTTCTCCCACGTCAGGTTCGTGTTGTAGGCCTCAGGACGATAGCTCTGATAGTATTTGTATTCGCCCGTTTCGGGGTCAATCTCGCCCAACGTGTACGAAGCGTGCTCGCGGCTGCGGCTGTACAGCACCAGACCGGGATAGTCGCCTTGACCGATTTCCTGCTGGCCGGTGATACCGTAACCCAGACGCAACTTCAACTCGCTCAGCCAGTTCACGTCTTTCAGGAAGGCCTCTTCCTTTATCTTCCAGCCCAAGGCCACCGACGGGAACACACCCCACTGCTTGCCGGGGGCAAAGCGCGAAGAACCGTCACCGCGGACCGTTGCCGTTACCATGTAGCGGTTCAACGCAATGTAGTTCACGCGGCCGAAGAAGCTGACCAGATAGTTCTCGCTGGCCCACTCCGAGTTATAGTAGTTGTATATCTGGCCGGCATTGGTCGTGCCAAGCTCAGCATCATTATAGGTCAGCCTGTAGCGGCCGTTGCCTTCCGTGTTGCCCCAGTTCTTGAAGTGCTGCCACTCGTAACCGGCCATCACGTCAAAGTGGTGCTTCTCGTTGAAGTCCTTGTAGTACTGCGCGTAAGCGTTGAACTGCAGGTTATATTTCGTCTTCTTCGTATAGCCGTCCCAGCCGTAGTAGTTGTTCGACGACGAGTTGGGGCCTATCACGGTGTTCTGCTTGCCGTAGCTGTAGTCGGCGCCGAAGTTGGCGTGCAGGCGAAGGTCTTCGAAACCGTGAATCTGATAGTCCACCTCAAGGTTGCCTACAAACGAACCGGCCTTCGACTTGTCGTCTTTCGTATCCAAGGTAGCCACGGGGTTGTTCGGCACGTTAGTGTCTATCATATAGCGCCACTCCGTATCGAAATAGCGGCCTTGGTCGTCGGGTTTGATGGGCGACTCGGTCTGGTAATACTTGCCGTATTCCGTCAGGTGCGCATCGCTATATACGGGACGCGTCGGGTCCATGGCCAAGGCTGCGCCTATCAGGCCGCCGCCGTCGGTATAGCTGTTGGCGATAAACATGCCCTTCGCATTCAGGTTGAAGGTCAGGTGCTTGTCAAGGAACGAGGGGTTGAGGTTCACCGATGCCGTCACACGCTGCATGTTCGATTTCTTGATCGTACCGTCCTGATAGGTATAGCCTATCGAAGCGCGGTAAGGCATGTGCTTCGTGCCGCCCGTCACACCGAAGGTGTGGTCCGTGGCCAGACCGGTGCGCGTCAGGGCGCTCTGCCAGTCGGTGCCCTTGCCTGTCAACTCGCCTAAACCCGGAGTCAGGTCGCCATATACGCCGGCGTTGTTGGTCAGGAACGTGCGGTATTCGTCTGCGTTCATCACCTGCAAGCGGTTGGTCAGGATGCTCGCGCTGCCATTGCCCTCGTAGGAGAACTTGGGCTTGCTGCCCGCAGCACCTTTCTTCGTGGTTATGATGATAACGCCGTTCGAAGCGCGGCTACCGTAGATGGCTGTCGCCGAAGCGTCTTTCAGCACCGTGAAGGTCTCGATGTCGTTCGGGTTGATCATCGACAGCGGGTTGCTTACGCCCTGGATGCCGTTGTTGTCCATGGCTAAACCGTCAATGACGATGAGCGGGTCGTTGCTCGCCGACAGCGACGAGCCGCCGCGGATACGGATTGTGGAGCCGGCACCGGGTTCGCCGCCCGACGTCGTTACGTTCACACCCGCAATCTTGCCCGAGAGCATGTCCTGCGCGTTGGTGACTAAACCCTTGTTCATGTCGTCAGGCTTGATAGCCGTCACAGAGCCCGTGGCGTCGTTCTTCTTTACCACGCCGTAACCCACAACGACCACTTCGTCCAGCAACTCGGAGTCTTCGCCCAAGCG
>JAFUEI010000047.1 GCA_017464025.1 Paludibacteraceae bacterium
CCAATCATGAGCGTGAAGTGAAACGCTGGGGTGGGGCAATCCTGCTGGCGGTCTATGCCGCCTATCTCACCTACCGCCTCCTGCATGTCGTCTGACTGTGCGGCCTGTCCGCAGCACCTCTTCCTCGCAGCGGCGGTTCATCTCGTCGCGTTCCTTGTCGCGCAGCCAGCCGTATTTGTTGAAGTAGCGGCACATGTTGGTTGCGTGGACCCACAGCAGCCGGAGCGACCGGTAGGAGCCCCGCCGGTGGTCATGCACGATGGTGCACCCGGGCCAGTATAGTGTGCGCCAGTGGCGGTGCAGACGCCGGGTAAGGTCGATATCCTCGGGATAGAGGAAGAAGCGTTCGTCAAAGAGGCCGGTCTGCCGGAGGGCTTCCGTGCGCAGCAGCATGAAGCATCCCGACAGATAGGGCACGTTCATCGGCTGGTCGTAGCCGCTGCGCCGCAGTTCGTAGCGCTCCGTGCTTCTCCGTGTCCAGCGGGCAGGAAGGAAACGCCGCTTCAGGAGGTCAAGAGGCGTAGGCAGCAGTTTGCACAAGTATTGTAGCCGGCCGTCGGGATACACCACACGCGGCATCAGCAGACCCGTATCAGGGTGGTCCTGCATGTAGGCGGCCATCTGCATCAGGTCGTCCGCTTGGAAGCGGATGTCGCTGTTGACGACTAAATGCAGGTCGGCTCCATCGGCAACCGCTTGCCGCAGGCCGATGTTGTGGGCGGCTCCGTAGCCGGCGTTGCGTCCGCAGAACACGTAGCGGCAACGCGGATAGTCCTGCAGCGGTAGCGTGGCGGGCGCGGGCGAGTTGTCGATGAGGAAGATGCGCTGCACGGCGGACAGACTGTGCAGGGTCTGCACTATCTGCATCACTTCGTCTTGAGGTGTACGGTAGAGTACGATGGAGGCGTAGAGGGTCACGGGCTGGCTGTTTTTTTGGGGGGGAGTACGAGGCGGTCAGTCTTTATGCTGTTCGGTCTTTTTCCGTTGGAAAAACTGTTTGCATTTCCGCAGGTTCTTGCACAGCACGGTGTATGGGCGGTGCATGTGGTTCAGGCGCAGGGCGCGGTGGTCTTCGTGCATCTTGCGCATGATGTTTCTCAGGCCGCGGTTGCTGATGCCGCCCACCGACATGTTCACGGTCACCTCCGGCATATACACGATGCGGGCGTCTTCGCGGTTGAGCATGCGGAGCATGAACTCATAGTCCGCCGAGATGCGGAAGTCGGTACGGTATTCGCCCACCTTCTTCAGGAAGTTGCGGCGGCAGTAGAGCGTGGGGTGGGGAGGCATCCAGCCGAACCGCAGTTTGTGGCGGTCAAACTCCTCGCTCTGCCAGTGCCGTACCACGTGCATGCGGTTGGCCTCCAGCGAGCCGCTCTCTTCGATGCGGCAGTACTGCAGGTCGGCGTACAGTGCATCGGCATGCGTGGTCTTCATGGTTTTCACCACATGGGCTATCGTCTCCGGCGACGCTAACACATCGTCCGAGTTGAGCAGACCGATGATGTCGCCCGTAGCCATACGGATTCCTTTGTTGATGGCGTCGTAGATGCCGCGGTCGGGCTCGGAGACGTACCGTGCTATATGCGATTCGTTGGCCTTGATGATGGCTAACGTACTGTCCGACGAAGCCCCGTCCACGATGATATGTTCTATCTCGGGATAGGTCTGTTCCTGTACGCTGCGCAGGGTGCGCTGCAAGGTGCGCCCGCTGTTGTAGGTGACAGTGATGATACTTACCTTTTTCATAGTATGTCTTATCTTGTTACATCTTGAACCGTTCCGCCGCGCACGCGCTGGCGCAGTTCTTTGTTAATTCATTGAGGGCAAGAAAACGATAGCGCAAGGTGTCGTGCGGGATGGCGCCGGTCTTGGCAAATACCTGACGCTCTGTGTCCTTGCTTTCGTAAAGTTCATCGCTTGGCTCTACGAGCAGTAGCTGTCCCGCAGCGCAGGCCTCGAAATAAACGCCTTGCGGCTTGAAGTACGTGTACTGCGGGTCGGCCTCCTTCGGAAAACCGTCCTTCAGAAGGATAATCAGCGGATACCCCTCTTCGCGCAGAGCCTTGCATATCTGCTTCTCGCCTTCGGATATGCCTGCACTGACAAACACCGTTCCCCGCTCCGCTTCTTCGATACACTGCTCTTTCTTTTTGTCTATCTCCTGTTGCGTCAACCGCCGCGAGCATTGTACAACTCCCTTCATCGGAAAGTCAAGCAGAAACTGATTACCGAGCGTGGTACACGCGTAGCCCGCCACCTGCACCCGCTGGTGAAGCCGGAAGAGTTGCGGGTTAGCGCGTTTCAGCGCCAGTCGCCGCGGGTTGTCGTGGACATAGCGGATGGCGTTCTCTGCCTGACCTTCGCGGAAGCACACCGTGTCGTCGTAGTTGTCGTCGAAGAGCGGTTCTGCTCCTTGTGCCTGATAAAAAGCCTCGCGTTGTTTATGGGACATGCGGGCAAGAGCCGCTTTTGTCTCTGCACTCTCTAATGTATCAGCCAAGTGATAATCAGCCATATATGGCTGATTCAGTCTCCTCCATTCTTTCGTGCAGCCCATCTTGAAGCCACGGATAATCTCGCCTAACGCCACATCCAATTCAGCATCCACTCTGATTACGCCGTGAAAATGATCCGGCATCACCTGATGGCAAAGCAAACTTACTTTTCTATTGTGCCTCGTCTGAATAGCGGGTATCTTAAGCCACTGTTGTTCCACAGCTTTCCCTATATTGGTCAATTCAATATGTGCGTTCAGCGGGTTGCCGTTCAACTCACCGAACGCCCGCTTGCGCTTGTGGGTGACGATGGTTATCAGATACACCCCGCGCCAGCGGTAGTTGTTCCACTGCGCCCGAGGTCGGTGTGCGCTTTCGCGCCTGCCACCTTTCTTTTCCCAATATGTCGCCCAATCGGTGGTCATAGCCGGTTCGTTTATGGGGTTCGTTGTCGTTTGGCTTTCGGTCATCTTCATCGGGAATCCGTATGCCGCCATCACTGCTCGGTCATTCTCTTGGTGCGCTTTTCTCAGTTCCGGCGGCAAGGTCAGTTCGTCATACAGGTCGGTAAGACTTCTTTCTGTTCTTTCGACTGATAGGCGTACCCCACAAACGGCGGGTTGCCGATGATGTAATCGGGGTAGCAGGAAGTATCAGCCATACATGGCTGATTAAATCGTGTCCGTCATGATAGTCTTCTTTTTGCTTGGCAAACCGTTTCGTCTGCTGTATATCTCTGATTGTTATCCGTGCATCGCTTCCGTTGCTTGATAGAACCCGATGGTCTCTCTGTAGGTCTTGTCCCAGCTGAAGCGCTCGGCATTGCGCATACCCCGCTCTGTCAGGGCTCGCCGGTCGGTCTGTCCGCTCTTCAGGGCGAGCAGCCACCGGCTGAACTCCTCTGCTAACGTCTCCCTGTCGGCGGGTTCCACAGGCAGGTAGCCTTCGCCCCCGGCCTCCGGTATCGACGAACTCTCCTGGGCGATGACGGGACAGCCTGCGCGTTGCGCCTCCACCACAGGCAGGCCGAAACCTTCGTAGTCGGAAGGGTAGAGCAGGGCAAAGGCTCCGTTGTAGAGCTGGTTCAGTTCTTCTGCCGTAGCATTGGGCACCACCGCCCAGCCGTTGCCTAACTGCGCTTCTAAATACACCTGCTCGCGCTCGCTCAACCCGTTGCCCGCCACCACAAGCGGCAGACCCGCGCGGCGGGCCGCTTCCACGGCCACGCGGTAGTTCTTGTATTCCGCCTGACGGTTGCCTACATACAGCGCATAGCTGCCTCTCTCAAAGGGTAACTCTCCCTGCTCCTCGTCTGTTAGACGGCGGAAACGCTCGTCCACGCCGTTGTAGATGACGCACACCCGCTTCTCGTCCAACTGCGGATAACAACTCAGAAGGTCCCGTCGTGTGTGCTCCGACACGCAGATGATGCCCGCGCTGTGCCGCAGGGCACGTGCTTCTTCCCATAGGTGCACCGCCTTGGCGGCTCCCGAACGGTAATAGTGATACGTCAGGTCGTGCACCGTCGTGATGTTCACGGCACCGGGAAGGACCCGGAAATAGCTGGAGTGGAACACCGATTGCTCTGTCAGCCGGTAGTCGGGCAGGCGGTAGCGTTCTAATAGGCGCTTGCGCAGGCTTATGCTCGGTGGCGTAGCCAGTCCGCAGCGCATCACGTTGTCGTTCCGGTAGTCTATGCACACCGCCTTGATGCTCCGGTCGGTGGCGGCACGGCGCAGCAGTTCGCTCCACACCGTGGAGATGCCGCCTGTCTGCTGCAGCGTAAAGATAATATTGTCGAATACTATGTTCATCGTTCTTCAATCCCGATAGATCGTTATGGTCTGGTTGTGGTTTCAAATAGGGCTGTCCATTGTCTCATCACCGGTTCGGGGGCGAAATGCTCCTCTGCATACCGTTGGGCGGCCGCTCCCATCGCCTGCCGCTGCTGCGGATGGCTGATGAGGTACTCTATCGCTTCGGCTAATGCCTTTGTGTCCCCTGCAGCTACCAGCCTCCCCGTGTCGGGTTGCACGATCTCGCGCGGCCCCTCGGGGCAGTCCGTGGCCACGCAGGGCAGACCGCACATCATGCCTTCTAATAGCACTAACGGATAACCCTCGTAGCGCGAACTGAGCACCAGTAACGCGCTCTCTGCATACAGCTTGCTTATGTCGTCCACTGCGCCGGGCAGGCTGACGCTCTCCTGCAGACCGGCCTCCTCCACCTGTGCTTCTAATCGATCCCGTTCCGGCCCTTCGCCTGCGATACACAACGTCCAGCCGGGCTGATGCGCTGCCACCTGCTGCCAGGCCTCCAGCAGCAGGTCGAAACCTTTCTGCGGATGCAGTCGTCCCACAGCTGCCACCTGACGGCGTGCATGACTGGCCGTTGCAGGGGCACTGATGCTGCACGGGTTGCCTATCACGCTCACGTGGTCGCATCCCGCCGCTTCCCAGGCCCGACGGTCGGCCTCGGTGAGTACCACCAACCGGTCCACGCCACGCACCTCCCGTATCAGTTGCCGCACGCGGATGCGGCCTAACAGACGCCACAACGGCCCTTGGTGGTAGGCCGCTATCAGCAGTGCCCGCTGCTGAAGGCTGAAGTGCATCTCCACCGTCTTCCGGCAGCCGGTCTTCACGCCGGCTAACCACTCGGTCTCTTTGCCACCCAGCGATACGCAGTGGTCGGCCTTCACCTGCCTCAGATAGGACGCTAATAGCCGGCGGTAACGCCGCTGCTTGCGCAGGTGCTGCACTAACTTCACGGGCAACGGCTTGCCGAAGTCGGCGTCAAAGTCGATGTTCAGCTCTTCCACGTGTACTTTCTCCGACAGCGGAAAACGGCATACCGCCATGCCGGGCGGCACCACCTCCGTGGTCACGATATGCACCTCATACCCCGCCTTCTCCGCTAACCAGCTCGCTTTCTGGCAGAGCACGCGTTCCATGCCTCCGGCATTGTACAGGTGCGGTATGCAATAGACGATTCTCATGCCGGTATCTCCTCGTTCGGTTGCTCGCTATCAGACGCTTGCTCTGATTGGGCTCCCCCGCTGTCCGTTCTGCGCGGCAGCCGCCAGGTCCGCACGTCCGTCACGAACCATACTAACAGCAACCCCCACACCACGGTGCGCGGGTCGAACAGCAGCGGCGCACGCGGGTACATCACGGCATGCGATACAAACAGGTAGTACAGCGTGTAGGCGTATATGTTCGTCCGTGCGTGGTAGTAGCTCTCTTTCACAATCAGTCCTATCAGGAACATGCTCACCGCCGTTCCCGTATAGCCGAACGAGCGGAAGGCCTCGCCCGTCATGTTCGTCCCCAAGCCCCAGCCGGCGTTGGGGCCCAATGTGATGTAACTCGGCAGGTCGCCGCCGTGAAGCAGCTCTATCGGCTCGCCGAAGTGCTGCGTCAGCCAGCCAGCCATGCCCGGAATAGGCGATGTCAGATCCACTAACATGCCGTGAAGCCACGTCAGACCGTGCTGGTCGGCGTAGTCCACTAACACATACAGGTTGCGGTTGTTGATTATCAGGTCCAGGAAGAGGTCCGTCACCTCTCTCACACGCATGTGGGTCAGGGCATATTCCGTCTTCTCTATGCTCATGCCGTGCTTGCGCGTCATCATCACAATATACAGTCCTATCACGCCTACGGCTACCACGGCCGCTATCTCTATCGGCTTGAAGCGCCGCACGTTGTTGTTGAAGCTCACCAACAACACTAACACCATCCCCAGGGTCAGCGAACGCGAACCCGTGCTCAGGATGATCAGGATGCACGTGCCTAACACCAACAGGTAAAACCACCATTTCTGCCGTGGCAGGCGGAACACGAAGATGCCCATCAGATAGCACGCTATCGTGAAGATGTTGTTGAAATAGGAGTAGATACCTACGGCACGCAGGTTCTCGTGGTTGGCATATACGTCGTGCAGTGCATGATAGCCGCCGCTCGCGATATACAGCACAAACGCCCCCGCCGTCACAAGGAAAAACCAGAGAAACTCGTTCATCCCGAATTTGAACACCGCAGGGGTGGGCTCCTCCCGATTCATGCGGAAGAAACTGGTGCACCCTAACAGGAAGAACGCATAACCCATATACGCGATGGCCGTCGAGCGGCTGATGACGTCCGTGTTGAAGTATAGGCTGAAGAACGAAACGCCCGGCCTGACAGGGTAATATACCACCGGATAGATGAAGTTGCAGAACAGGTACGAGATGAAGAAGAAGAGCACGAACCCCACATTGCTCTTCCTGCGGTTCAGGCAGAAGTAAAGAATGTTCTGCACAAGAAACAGCACCATCACCGTCAGGCAGAAGTTGTAGTCGTACTTCCCGGGAGCGATGACGCACAGCACCACCGATACCACAGCGAACAATATGTTGCTTATCATCAGCTCCACGGATAATCCATTAGACCCGCCTTCTCGGCAGCGCGGTGCAACATGTATTTCAGGTAGGCCCCCCTGCCGTATTCGGCCTCCTGCTGCCACAAGGATTCCGCTTCATGGCGTGCCTCTTCTGTCAGCCGGCCGCTGTGGATGGCCTGGTAGTGGTAGCCGCAGGCCAACAGCCGCTCGCGGCGGCTCAACTGCAGCCGTTCGCATAGCAACTCGTATATACGGTGGTCCTCACAGATGTTTAGGCCGCTTCTCTCCGCCTTATCCGACACCTTGTCCCCGTGCTGGCGGAAGCGGTTCAGCGCAGCTGCCGTATAGCTCACCCGCCCTTGCAGGCATAGCTCCGACCAGAACAAGCGGTCTCCGCTCGCGGTGTATTCCGTGTAGTCCGACCCCGCTCGCATCGCCGCATCGCGGCGGAACATCACCCCGCTGGCGTTGCAGATGTGGTTGTAGCCTGTCAGACAGCGGCGGACAAACGTCTCTCCGTCCGCGCGAAAGTCCCGACGCCACGACTTGCTGACGCTCTGCGCCAGCTCCCGCCCCGCACCGTCAATCCTGAGCGAACGGCAAAAAGCGACTACGCTCCCCGTCTGCTCCAGCAGGCCTGCCAATGTCTCTGCCAAATGCGGGTCGCAACTGTCGTCGCTCTCCGCTATCCACACGTATTTCCCCTGTGCTAACGCAATCCCCTTTGCCCATTGGCGGAAGGCCGAACCTGAGTTCCGGGCATTACTCTCCACCATGCGCACACGGCTGTCGCCCGCATACTCCTGCATGATGCCGAGGCTGCCGTCTGTGGACGCATCGTCCAATAGGAAAATCTCTATATGGGGATAAGTCTGGTTGAGAATCGTCTCTATCCGCTCCCGAAGGTAGGCGCTGTGGTTGTAGTTGGGCACCACAACGCTCACCAAAGGACATTCGCCCGTCCGCAGGCCCGGCTCTTCCGCCCGCTGCCGCGTCTCTGCCGCTCTCCCTATGTCGCCCTTGTGGACCGTCTTGTCGTTGTGTGCCATGTCCTTGTGCCGTTGCCTGCCGTAAATAGTCCTTCTATGGGCGGTTTTTCTCGATGGATACGCCTATGTCGCTCACGCCTTGCAGCCGTTCTTCGCGCATCCCCTGCCTGATACGCAGCACGTAGTCCCCCTGATGCGCAAACTGCAGCCCCTGCGCGTACAGCACGGGCATCTCCCGAAGCCGGCCGAACCCGTTGCCTAACCAGCGCCCGCGTTGGTCGGCCAAGTAAAACTCTATGGTGTCGGCCCCCTGCTCCGTCTCTAAGAAGAGCCACATGTTCTGGTAGGGGTATTGCTGCGTATGACGCACGTACAGCAGCACGTCGTAGCGCGCCGTTGTGTCGCTTATGCTGAAGTGGTAGCTCAACACCGAGTCTGCATGCCACCCTCCTGTCGGCAGTGGCTGAAACTCCGAATACACCGTCCTTGTGCTGCAGGCTGCCATTATACCGGTGAGAACGGCAAGAAGAGCGTATTTAATTGTGCGCATTGTCATGGCTGTTCTGACTGTTTCCGTTGTTGCGCGCACGTTGATTGTTGCGGCTGTCGCCGTTGCGGTTGTTGCCGCCCCTTCCTTCTCGCCGGCCGCCGTTGTCGTTCTGACGGCGGTTGCCGCCGTTGCCACGCTTCTTGTCAAAGCGCGTCACATCGTCCTGACCCACCACGTTCTCATAGTCCGGCATGTTCTCCACCGCCTCCGCTGTCGTCTCCTTACCCCCAAGGGTGTAGGGCTTCTCGCCGCGGTTGTTCATCCCGATGATTTCGTTGGCTTGGTCGGGAGACAGCGTGTGCAGGTTCGACGGACGGCCCGGAGCCGATGAATAGGTTATCTCCTGGCGGAGCGGGTCGCATGAGAACCAGTACCATGTCCCGTCTTTCGTCTCTAACGGTGTGCTCCGGTCGGGGAAGTTACGCATCGCGTCTTCATATACCGGCACCTCGAAGTTCAGACAGCATTTCAGCTTGGCGCACTGACCCGCCAACTTCTGCGGATTAAGCGAGATGTTCTGCAGACGGGCCGCACCGGTACCCACCGAACGGAAGTTGGTCAGCCATGTCGAGCAGCAAAGCTCCCTGCCGCACGGACCCGTACCGCCTATCCGCCCTGCCTCCTGACGGGCACCTATCTGTTTCATCTCGATGCGCACACGGAAGGTCTCCGCATACACCTTTATCAGCTGACGGAAGTCCACGCGCTCGTCGGCGATGTAGTAGAAGATGGCCTTCGAACCGTCCCCTTGGTATTCCACGTCGCCTATCTTCATCTGCAGCTGCAGGTCTTTGGCCAACTGACGCGCCCGTATCATCGTTTCCTGCTCCTTCGCTTTCGCTTCGTCGCGGCGGCGTAAGTCCTGCTCCGTGGCTATGCGGTACACCGTGCGTATCTCATAGCGTGTCAGGTCGATGCGGTTCTTCTGCATCTGCACCGGAACCAACCGCCCCGTCAGGCTCACCATCCCGATGTCATGACCCGGATTGGCCTCTACCGCTACGTAGTCCCCCTTCTGGAGGTCCAGATGCTCGGCATTGTGGTAATACCCTTTCCGCGTGTTCTTGAATTGTACCTCCACCAAGTCGGTCTCCCCGATGCTCTCCGGCAGGTCGGCAAGCCAGTCCGTAACCGGAAGCATGTGCCCCGAGTTGCCGCGGCAGCCCGAAGCCGGTATCTCGCAGTTGCCGTTGTTCAGTGTGAATTTGTATTTTTCCATATTGTAAGCGTCTTGTGATGTTCTGGAGTCTTATATATATGTTGTGTCCTTATTTCTTTACGAGTACGATAATCTGCTGGCAGAGGTCGAAAAATATGATGCGCGCATTCCCGTTCTGCTCTATCTGGCGTTGGGCAAGGTCGGCTTGACGCATCAGCTCCTCTATGTTGCGCTCGTTCACAAAAGGTGCGAATTTATCGGAAAAAGCGGCTTCGCCCACCGTCTGGTAGTTTATCTCTTCGCAATGCAGGTTGCGCAGATAGTTCTCCCGTAGTTGCTGCTGCATGTATTGCAGGAAGTTCTTCTGGTGCTCGCGGCCCGTCGAGGCCATCTCTGTGCTCCATTCCCGTAGTTCGCGCAATGCGGCATAGTCGCGCCGTACGCCCACCCGCCAGGCACAACGGAACAGGTTGATAAACTGCTGCAGCAAGGCGCTGTTCTCCGCGTTCTCTTCTACGGCCTGTAGCGCGCGCAGCCAGCTCCCGTTCGCTATGTGTGCAATGCTCCGAGCCTCCCGCACGTCCATCTCGTCGTCGCGCTCCATCAGGTTCTCGGCAATGGTCTGCTCCGGCAACCCCGGTATCTTCATCTGCTGCGTACGCGACAAGATGGTGCTCAACAGCATCTCAGGCTCTTCGCTCACAAGCAGAAACAGCGTCTTCTGTGGAGGTTCTTCCAGGATCTTCAGCAACTTGTTGGCGCAGGCCGTGTTCATCTTCTCCGGAAGCCAGATAATCATCGTCTTGAAGCCGTCCGCCGTGAACGGTTTCAGCGAAAGCTTGCGCAGTATCTCCGAACTCTCCGCCTCGTATATCACTCCCTGCTTCGTCTCCGCCCCGATAGCGGCATACCAGTCGTTCTGCGAGAAATAACCCCTGTCAAGCACGATCTCCCTGAATTTGCCGATGAAATCGTCGCATACCGACTCCCTGCCGGGCTTCTCTTTGTAGATGGGAAACGCGAAGTGCAGGTCGGGGTGCTGCAGCTTCCCGTATTGCAGGCACGACGGACACTGCCCGCACGAGTCGCTTTCCGTGCGGTTCGGACAGGCTAAATACTGCGCATAGGCTATCGCTAACTGAAGCTTCCCCGTCCCGGGCTGACCGTACAGCAAACGCGCATGCGGAATGCGACCCTCTCGGGCCGATACGCACAGACTGCGCTTCGCATCCTCCTGCCCTATGATATCCTTGAACTGCATCCCTTCAACGGCATAATACCGCATAGTAATTGACGGTGCAAAGTTATAAAAAAATAACGAAACAGAAAAACATTCCGAAAAAGACACTTCTCCTCAATTCCTCAATTCCCTAATTCCCCAACTCCTCAACTCCTCAATTCCTCAATTCTCTCCTCCCTATTTGCGTATATCAAATATTAGTCGTACCTTTGCACGCTTTTTCGTGTAAAAGGCATAATCAATCACTGGGGCACGTGCTGCCCCGACATTATTAACCTGGGGCACGAGTTGCCCCGACAAATAACTATCAAAGGATTATGGCAACAAAAATCCGTCTGGCCCGTCACGGCCACAAAGACTACGCCTACTACCACATCGTAGTGGCTGACAGCCGCGCTCCCCGCGACGGCAAGTTCATCGAGCGTATAGGCTCTTACAATCCTAACACCAACCCCGCTACCGTGGACCTCAACTTCGAGCGTGCTCTCTATTGGGTCAACGTGGGTGCTCAGCCCACCGACACCGTGCGCAACATCCTCTCCGGTGAGGGCGTCATGCTTATGAAGCACCTCCAGGGCGGTGTCCGCAAGGGCGCTTTCGACGAAGCTGCCGCACAGCGCAAGTTCGAGGCTTGGAAGGCTGAGAAAGATGCCAAGAACGGCAAAATTTCTGCCGAAGAGGTTCAAAAGGCTGCCAAGATTGCCAAGGACCGCATGGCGCAGGAGATTGAGGCCAACAAGCAGAAGGCTGCCGAAGTCGCCAAGAAGCGTCAGGAAGCCCTTGAGGCCGAAGCCGCCAAGGCTGCTGAGGAAGCTGCCGAAGCCGCTCCCGCTGAAGAGGCTCCCGCGGCTGAGTAAGCCAAACGACACAATCAGCATCAGGACTATCCGATTCAGGGTAGCCCTGATTTGTTTCCGAGAGTACCGTCCGCATGAACAACAAAACATTCTCCCTGCTGGAGACCGTCGCTATCCTCCTCGTGGTCGTCGGGCATACGGGGCCCGACCGGCTCGCTTTTGTGGACCGGTTCTTCTCTCTGCCGTCCTATTGGATGGTGCTCTTCGTTTTCATCTCGGGCTATTTCTTCCGACCTATGCAGTGGGCCGCTTTCCCGTCCTTCCTTTGGCGCAAGACCAAGCGTCTCCTTCTCCCGCTGCTCGGTTGGAATCTCGTATATGCCGTCCTCGCATGGGTGCTCCACGGCCGGGCCGTCACCGTCTATTTCGAGCAGATGAGCGCTGTCTTCTCCCTGCACAACCTCCTTGTCTCGCCCCTCTTCCTGATGAACCACCAGTATCTGCTCAACCTCGCCATGTGGTTCGTCTCTTCCCTCTTCTTCACGCAGCTCCTTTACGCCCTGCTTCATTGCATGGGTGGCCGCCGCTCCTCCAATCTGCTCCTCCTCATGCTCTTTTCCGTGGTCGGTATGCTCTCCCTTGCCCTCTATCCGCATACGGCCGGCCATACGCATTTCACCGACTGGCTCATGAAGTTCCCCTATTTCCTCCCCTTCTTCCATCTCGGCTACGCATGGCGGCAGGAGTGGGAGGCCCGCGACAAGATTCCTCTATGGGCTTGGTTCTTGGGGCTGGCGGCCCTGCAGACCCTGCTCTACTTCACGGGCAATGTGCACTATTATATCATCGCCTGGTCCGACTATCAGGGAGATGTCTGGCAGCCCTTTCTTTGCGGTTTCATCGGTATTTTCTTCTGGCTGAAGCTATGTACCCTGCTGGCTCGTATCCCCTGGGAGAGCCGTTTCGTCCGCTTCGCCGGTGCCAATACGTGGGCCGTCATGTGCCACCACTTGCTGGTTATTTTCCTCGTCAACTGGGTCGTCGTGCATATCTCCTGCCCGGGAGCCGATATGCAGGCTTTCCGCACCGATTTCTGGTATCGCGCCTCCTGTGTGCCCCGCTGGCTCTATGTCGCCCTCGGTTTCCTGCTGCCGCTGCTGTGGCAGTATGTCTTCAATGCGGCCAAGCAGTGGGCGGCCGCTCCTTTCAGCATGCTGAAATCACGATGGAATCGGATGTTTATAACACATAGCAAACCCGACGATGCGCTATAAGGAAGAAATACGTGACACGCTTTGGCTGGTGCTGCTCCAGGGGGTCGGATATGCCGTCCCGCTGCTGGTGTTGCCCTATCTGATGAAGGTGCTCGGACCCGGCCGTTTCGGCTGTTACAGTTTTGGTGTGGCCGTGGCACAGTATCTGCTCCTCATTGTCGATTTCGGCTTCAACCTTACCGCCACCCGCCGTATCGCCGTCGCCCGCGACAATCCGCTCGAGGTGGACCGCATCTTCTCCGCCGTCATGAAGGCCAAACTCGGCCTGCTCGCCCTCAGTCTGCTCCTCGGCGCAGGCATAGGCCTCCTGCCCGCCTATCGTTCTTTCCTGCCTGTCACCCTCGTCTCTATGCTGACGGTCGTTGGCCAGTGCTTCACCTTCACGTGGCTCTATCAGGGCCTCGGGCGCATACGCTGGCTCTCCCTCATCAATGCCCTCTGCAAGATTCTCCTCCTCCCCCTCGCCTTCCTTCTGGTGAAGGGCCCCGACGATTGTCTCGTCGCCGCAGCCCTCCAGTCGGGGGTCTATCTCTTGGCCGCCGTCGTGAGCACGGCTCTCGCCTTCGTCCGTCGCTATGCCCGCTGGCAGCGCACGGCATGGAGCGATACCCTGCCGTTCCTCAAAGAAGGCTTCCCCCTCTTTCTCAGTACGGCCGCTACCAGCATCTACACCTCCCTCTTTGTCGTCCTGCTCGCCTCTTTCGCGCCTGACGACGAAGTCGGACGTTATGCCGCCGCCGAGAAGGTCATGCGCGCCTGCACCTACCTCTTGTGGATTCCCCTCTCCCAGGCCTTCTTCCCGCGGGTGAGCCGTCTCGCCGCCACGGCACCTGCCGATGCTCGGCAGCTCGTTATCCGCCTTCTGGCAGGCTCCTCCTGCCTTATGCTCGCGGTCGGACTCTTCCTCTGGTTTGGCGCAACGCCCCTTGTCGCATGGCTCGGCAAGGGATACGACGGCATGCAGACCGCTATGCGCATACTCGCCGTCGTCCCTTGGTTGGTCACTACGGGGGGAATTTGCGGGCAGATGGGGTTGATAGCCGGCGGAGGAAATACCGGAAGCCGCTATTTCATGCGCGTCTATCTCGCCGCCGGAGCCATCGCCTTGGCCGCTGTACTCACGCTCGGCGTGCGCTACGGGGCTGTCGGCACCGCATGCTCCGTGCTTCTGGCCGAACTCTTCGTCACGGTCATGATGCTCATAGGGTGGCTCCGCCTTATGCGCAGTCACCGGTGAAATCGTTGTTTTTTTTGAAAATACCCTGAAAGGAAATCGTCAGGTCGGAAGCAGACCCTGCTTGCCGGCTAATTGCAGCAGATACGCCTTGGCCGCATCGTGCTCGTTGGGGATGATGCCGTCTAATATCGCGTCTTTCACGGCCGCCTTCAGTTGCCCTACCGTGTTGCACGGCTCTATATGCAGCAACTCCATAATCTCGTTGCCGTCCACGGGAGGCTGGAAGTTCCTCACGCGGTCTTTCTCCTCTATCTCGTGCATCTTGTGGCGCACCAGCTGGTAGTTGTCGTGGTAGCGGCGCACCTTGTCCTCGTTCTTCGACGTGATGTCTGCGTCGCACAGCAGCATCAGGTCCTCTATGTCGTCACCTGCCTCAAACAGCAACCGTCTCACGGCGCTGTCCGTCACGCAGTCCTCTATCAGGTTGATAGGCCGCATGTGCAGGTCCACCATCTTCACCACGTAGTCCATCTTCTCGTTCTGCGGCAGTTTCATACGCCGGAAGATGCGAGGCACCATCTTCGCACCTATGTAGTTGTGGTTCTTGAAGGTCCATCCCGTCCCAGGCTCCCACTGCTTGCTCCGCGGCTTGCCGATGTCGTGCAGCAGCGCCGCCCACCTCAGCCACAGGTTGTCCGAGTGCTCCGACAGGTTGTCCAGCACCTGCAGCGTGTGCAGAAACACGTCCTTATGTCCGCGGCCCTCTTTCGTCTCCACGCCTTTCAGGTCGCTCAGCTCCGGAAATATCAGCGGCAGCAGACCCGTCTTGTCCAGCAGTTTCCAGCCTACCGACGGCCGGCGCGACAGCATAATCTTGTTCAGTTCCTCCGCTATCCGCTCTTTCGTGATGATGCCTATCCGCTCGCGGTTGCGCTCGATGGCCTCGAAGGTAGTGATGTTCAGGTAGAAGCCTAACTGGGAGGCAAAGCGGATGCCGCGCATCATCCGCAGCGGGTCGTCGCTGAAGGTGATGTCGGGGTCCAGCGGCGTGCGGATGATGCACGCCTCCAGGTCGTGCACGCCGTCAAACGGGTCTAACAGCTCCCCGTAGCGCTCTTTGTTCAGGCAGATGGCAAGCGCGTTGATGGTGAAGTCCCTGCGCTTCTGGTCATCTTCCAACGTGCCGTCCTCCACAATCGGGTTGCGGCTGTCCTTGCGGTAACTCTCCCGACGCGCCCCCACAAACTCTATCTCTGTCTCTCCCTGCTTCACTTGCGCCGTCCCGTAGGTCTTGAATACCGCCAAATGCGCTCCCCGGCCCAGCCGTTTCGCCACGGCCTCGGCAAGTTTGATGCCCGAACCTACGCATACCACGTCGATGTCGTTCGAGGGCCGGTGAAGCAGCAGGTCTCTCACCCAGCCGCCTATCACGTAGCATTCTGCGCCCAGCTTGTCCGCTTCGGCGCCTACTAACCGCAATATAGGTTGTTCTATCAGCTCGGATGAGATAATCATACAGATGGATTCAGACGGGCATATCGCCCTTTTACGCTGCAAAGTTACGATTTTTTTTTGAATTTGGCACAAATGTTGTACCTTTGCAGGCGGTATGAAACATCTCCGTTTCCATATTGCTCTTGTGCTCAGTCTCCTGTGCTTCTCAGTGGCTGCCGCCGACCGGCAGTATCTCGACTCGCTTGCCTTGCAGGTCCGCGGGGGGGACACCGTCTATCTGGCCTATCTACACGACCTCTACGTCTATCCGCCCATGCGCTTCAAGAGCAAGAAGCAGGAGAAATTCTACTGGCGCACCGTCCGCGATGTCAAGCTGACGCTCCCTATCGCTAAAATCCTTAATAAGGAAATCATCAAGACCGACCGCGTCATGTCACGCATGAACCGCCGCGAGCAGCGCAAGTTCTGGAAGCAATACGAGAAAGTCCTCTACGCCCAGTACGAAGACAAGTTCCGCCGCATGACCGCCTCGCAGGGGCAGATGCTCATGAAGCTCATCGACCGCGAGACGGGACGCACCTCCTACGACGTCATCAAGTATTACAAAGGCTCCTTTGTCGCCAACTTCTTCCAGACCTGGGCCAAGATGTTCGGCAACGACCTCAAGGCCGAGTACGACGGCTCCGATCGCGACAGGATAACCGAGCGTATCATCACCCTCGTCGAAGCCGGGCAACTCTGAAAACACACTCAGCATGCAATCATAACAAAACCCTTATAACAATGAAGAAAAACTACCTTTTGGCAGGCATCATCGCCTTCTGCCTCCTCCTCGCACCCGCTGCCGGTGCACAGACCTACAAGAATAGCTTCGGCGTAACCCTCGGTAGCTTCAACAGCCTTTCCTACAAGAGCTTCCTTACCGACCGCCTCGCTGCCCAACTCGACCTCGGCTTCAACCTCACCGCTACCCCCGCCACTATCCATACCAAGGCCGGTGGTGTGCCGGTGAAAGCTACGGGTGATATGTCCTACTGGACCTTCGAGTTCAACCCCGAACTCCTCTATCAGAGCACCGCCTGGCGTGGCAACGGCCAACTCGACTGGTATCTCGGAGCCGGACTCAGCTTGGGACTTCAGGAAGACTGGAATATAACCGCCACGCAAGGCAAGTGGGGCATCAATGCCGCCCTCGGCATCGAGTACATCCCCTCCTCTGTCCCCTTCACCTTCGGGCTTGACTTCCGCCCCGGCTACGGCATGCTCTTCAACAATGCCTCCTACACTTCCGTCTTCGACTGGAAGCTGGCCGCCGCCATCCGCTACTACTTCTGATTCCGCTCCGCCCCCCTGCAATCTCCCTGCACCCTCCCTGCACCCTCCCTGCAATCCCCCTGCAACCCCCTTGCAGCCCCCTTGCAGCCCCCCTGCACCCCCCCCTGCAGCTCCTTGCAGCCCCCTTGCAG
>JAFUEI010000048.1 GCA_017464025.1 Paludibacteraceae bacterium
GTAAGCCGCTCGGGCTCGGACTGACTCTTCCGCTTTCGCTACAGAGTCATTGTTGCCCTCGCGCTTACTCCTTTCAAAATCGCAAACATTCCGCTACCGCTTCATTGGTTTGTGATTTTGGTGACCTCGCATGTTGCTCGGTTTTGCGGTAAGCCGCTCGGGCTCGGACTGACTCTTCCGCTTTCGCTACAGAGTCATTGTTGCCCTCGCGCTTACTCCTTTCAAAATCGCAAACATTCCGCTTTCGCTTCATTGGTTTGTGATTTTGGTGACCTCGCATGTTGCTCGGTTTAGAGAAACAAAGCAGAACGGATGGTTCTGCCTTACTTCTCAGAGCGGCAAACGAGACTCGAACTCGCGACCCCGACCTTGGCAAGGTCGTGCTCTACCAACTGAGCTATTGCCGCATTATGTGTAAGAACACCCGCTTCCTTTCCGAAAGCGGGTGCAAAAGTACTACAAGTTTTTGAACTGTGCAAATATTTCGGCAAAAAAAGTGCGAAAAAGTGCAGTTTCTTTTCTCATGGTTGTTCGCCGGCGTGTAGGAGAGGTCTTTTATAGTATTCAATATCAATGAGGAAGCGGTAGAGGGTGGAGCGGTGGACATGGAGGCGTTGGGCGATGTCGGACAGCGGAAGTCCCCTTCGGAGTGCTTTGAGGATATAGGTTTCCTTGCCGGTGAGCTTGTTGTGTTTGTTGCGGCAACCCGGCATCCTGCCGATGTGCATGCCTTCTGCGCGCCGGCGGGCAAGTGCTTCTTTGGTGCGTTGGGAGATGAGGTTCCGCTCGATTTCGGCGGAGAGTCCGAAGGCGAAGGCCAGCACTTTGGACTGTATGTCCTCACCGAGGCGGTAGTTGTCTTTGATGGTCCAGACGCGGCATTCCTTGTTCATGCAGATGTTGAGGATTTCCATAATCATGAAGAGGCTGCGGCCGAGTCGGGAGAGTTCGGAGCAGATGATGATGTCGTTTTTCCGGATGCGCCGGAGGAGTTTGCCGAGCTGGCGTTTGCTGTAGTTTTTGGTGCCGGAGATGGTTTCTTCGATCCATCCGTCAATCCGGATATTCCGGTTTTCGCAGAAGCGGTTGATTTCGAAGCGCTGGTTTTCGATTGTCTGTTTGTCAGACGATACGCGGATGTAACCGTAAATCATAGTGATGTTATTTTAAGGGTTAATATGCTCCCAAAACGCCAATGAGCGATTTGGGATTATGATATGGTTGTGGCATGATGCAACAAAAAAGGAAGCAGCAAGCTGCTTCCTTGGTAGGGTGATATGCGGTTGCATGCGGAATTACGGTCGGTCGGCGGCGAGCAGTTCTGCTATTTGCACGGCATTGAGTGCGGCCCCTTTGCGAATCTGGTCGCTGACGCACCAGAAGGCGAGTGAGTTCGGGTTGCTGAGGTCGGCGCGTACGCGTCCGACAAAGACCTCGTCGCGTCCGGAGAGGAAGAGAGGCATGGGGTAGGGCAGGTCGGCGGTGTCGCGTGCGGCGGCTTTGGCGGGTTCGTCGATAAGGCGGCAACCGTCGGCATGGCGGAAAGCTTCGCGTGCGGCGGCGACGCTGACGGGCTGTTCGGTCTCGACCCAGATGCTCTCGGAGTGGGCGCGAAGGGAGGGTACGCGCACGCAGGTGGCACTGACCCGGATGTCGGAGTGCATGATTTTGCGGGTCTCGTGGTACATCTTCATCTCTTCCTTGGTATAGTCGTTGTCGGTGAAGACATCGATATGGGGGATGAGGTTGAAGGCGAGCTGCCACATGAACTTGTCCACAGTGGGCTGTTCGCCGGCGAGGACCTGGCGGTATTGCGTCTCAAGTTCTTTCATCGCCTGGGCACCGGCTCCGGAAGCGGCCTGATAGGTGCTCACGTGGACGCGGCGGATGTGGGAGATGTTTTCGATAGCCTGCAGGGCGACGACCATCTGGATGGTGGTGCAGTTGGGGTTGGCGATGATGCCGCGGGTGCAGAAGCGGACATCGCCGGCATTGACTTCGGGCACGACAAGGGGTACGTCGGCATCCATGCGGAAGGCGCTGGAGTTGTCGATCATGACGGCACCGAAGCGGGTGATGTCGGCGGCATACTCGCGGCTGACAGAGGCTCCAGCGGAGGTGAATACGATGTCGAGCCCCTGGAAGAGGTTGCCGTGCTGCAGCAGTTGTACCGTGATGTCGTTTCCGCGGAACGAATAGTGCGTGCCCGCACTGCGGCTTGAGCCGAAGAGACGGAGTCCGTCAACAGGGAAATTGCGCTCTGCGAGCACCTTGAGCAACTCCTGCCCGACGGCGCCGCTGGCTCCTACGATAGCTATATTCATAATGTGTACAGTTGGTTACGTTATTGTTGAAGCGGGCAACTATGCGCTGGCAAACAGATGGAGGAGTCCCATAATCTCCATCATGAAGGCGATGCCGAGATGGGCGCATACGCCTCCCCATATATGTTTGGTCTTATAAGCCAGAATGCCGAGCAGATAGCCCCCGAAGATAGCGCTGACGCTTTCGAGACAGGGTTTGCCGAAATGGACGGTGCAATAATAGACGCACATGGGCAGCACGGCGCGAGGGCCGAGGATAGCCGTCATGCCGATGACCATGGCACCGCGGAAGAAGACCTCCGTGGTGATGAAATCGAGCCCGTAGCAGGTCTCGAAGAGGGCGGTGACGGCCCACATAGGCCAGCCGAACGCGCCCTCGCAGTAGTCGGGGCGGAAGCGGGGGTAGTAGGCCTGAAAATCGGGGAGGAAAGAAGCGGCCGCCACGAAGGGGAGGATGAAGAGGAGTGCGGTGAGATAGACGGGCACGTGCCGCGAACGGCGGCATAGACCGTAGAGACCTTCGATGCGGCGGTCGAAGATATATTTGTAGATGGCGAGGGGCAGCATGACGAGCACGATGCCATCGAAATAGAGCCACAGCCAGGTGAGATAATAGCGGTCGGTGGGGTTGAGTGAGAGCGAGCGGAAGAAGTCGTTGTAGAGGCGATAGCCCATCGTGAACGACATGAGGAAGATGAAGAAGGCCGGCTTGAGATAGAAAGCCGGGCGGCGGAGCGGCGCATGCTCTTTGCGGATGAGCAGGTTGGGGATGGCGACCAGCATATAGACGCAATAGAAGAAGACGGGCATCGCCCACCAGCTCATGCCGTTGCGGAAGAGGGGTATCACCCAGCGGCTGTAGCCCCCGAGCGGGTAGGCCAGCACGACGAGGGTGGCCGCCACGAGTGCGGCCCAGCCGTAGGCAAAGGGATTCCAGTCCTCCCGGACGAAACTGACCACGTCGGCCAGCAGCTCTTTGATGTCGGCAAGAAGTTTCATGACGGTGTGATGCACTTATGAGGAGCGCGGCATGCGGTTTCTTCAAAGGCGGTGCAAAAATACAAATAATTGTTGAATTGTGGAATTGTTGAGTTGATGAATTGTTGAACTGCGGACTTTTGTATGCCTGTGCTCTTTTGTATATGGAAGAGGGTACACGACATGAGTCGGTACAAATTTTCTGCAAGGATACCATTTTCTTTGACGTTTGCAAGAAAAATCATTGATTTCTGACAGGAAGGTACAGATTTATTTGCGTTTGTGCCAAGATTTCCGTAATTTTGCGGCAAATTTGGAAAAGTATGTCCCGAGCTACACAAAATACTATCTCCTGGCAGGTGTGTTGTGTAGGAGCATTCGCACAGCGTACAGGTTTGTATTACCAGCGTGCCGTTTATCTTTATGATATAGGGCACTTCTAAAAATTCCACGTTTTTAGTTAAGCCCGTTTAGTTAATTAATTTGGCACTTTTATACTGCTTTTGGGTTTCTCTCGGTATCTTGCTGACTTTCATTCAGTCACAATGCCCGCATTGCTCCATCAATTAAGCCAGCAATCTACTCGAGATAAATCCCAAAATCAGCATAAAGCAATTTTTAGAAGCGCCCTATACTTAAACAAGAATTAGAAACAAAATAATTGCCTATGGCATAAAACAACCGACAAACAATATAAATATAGCGTTATAAGCCGAGACTTGATTACTTGAAATCTGGGAAATTTCAGTAATTATCACTAATACTTCAAGCAAGGTTTATGTACGCTCACGTAATGCGTGAGTTTTTAGTGCGTAAGTTTGAATACATAAGGTTAAGTCTAGGACCTCAGAAAATCAAATGAAGCGAACGAAAGTTCACGCTATTTTTATGTCCATATCCGGCAAGCAACAATTCCTAAGAGGAAAGAACAAATCATTTATATTCATCAAATTAAATCAAAAACAACAATGAAACAACATTTCTTTTCAGCAGTCGTTTCACTGCTATTTTGTGCCGTTACCCTGCACGCTTCCGACACAAGTGTGGACGGCATCTGGTATGATTTCGACAACAGCAATCTCACCGCTACGGTCACGTATAAGGGAAGCATCTATCAGGGGAGCGGCTACGAAACCTATTACATTGGATATACGGGTGCGGTCGTCATTCCCGAGACGGTAATGTATCAAGGAACTACCTACACTGTGACAAGTATTGGAGACTCAGCCTTCTTTCGGTGCGCCGGTCTGACCTCCATCTATAATTATGGCGAGCAGCCTGTCAGTCTGGAGGGCAAAGAAGACGTCTTTACCGATGTGGACAAGTCGGCTTGCACGCTCTATGTGCCGGCCAAGTCCTTGGCGTTGTACAAGGACGCTACAGAGTGGAAGGACTTCCTTCTTGAGGCTATCAACGGCGTGCCCACCGGCCTTGACGAGGCCTCTGGCGACGTACAGGGCGCTCCGCGGAAGGTGATGGAGAACGGCGAGGTGCGGATTGTGATGCCCGACGGGAAGCGATACGGTCTCACCGGCTGCGAGGTGAGGTAGGCGTGGCCGTCAGAGCCCCCCAGCCCCCTGTTCCGGCAATACGGGTGTGCGTATCTACAATTTTACCGTTTCAATAAATTGTTGTACCTTTGCGCTCGATATTGGTTGTATGCTAAAAGATTGTCAGAATCATGTTTCTTACCATACTGAAATCGAAGATTCACCGTGTTACGGTGACGGAGGCTAACCTTGAGTATATCGGGAGCATCACGATAGACGAAGACCTGATGGATGCCGCCGGCATCTGTCAAGGCGAGAAGGTGAGCGTGGTGGACAACACCAACGGTGCCCGCCTTGAGACCTACACCATACCGGGCCGTCGCGGGTCGGGCTGCATCTGCATGAACGGAGCGGCCGCCCACCTGATACATCCGGGGGACACCGTGATAATCATGGCGTACGCCCTGATGACGCCCGAAGAGGCGCGGAGCTTCCGGCCGAGTATCGTCTTCCCCGAGAACAACAGGATAGTGACCCGATGAGTTTTTTTGACCTTCAGCATACCGACCCGAACAGCGCGGCCCGTGCGGGGGTGGTGCATACCGACCACGGCGAGATACAGACGCCTATCTTCATGCCGGTAGGCACCGTGGGGACCGTGAAGGGCATCCACTTCCGCGACCTGCGCGACGACATCCATGCCCAGATAATCCTTGGCAATACCTACCACCTGTATCTGCGTCCCGGGACGGAGATACTCAACCATGCGGGTGGTCTGCACCGCTTTGAGGGCTGGGAGCGGCCTATCCTGACGGACTCGGGCGGCTATCAGGTGTTCTCGCTGACGAGCCTGAGGAAGATGAGCGAAGAGGGTGTGCATTTCTCGTCGCATATAGACGGCCGCAAGCTGTTCTTCACGCCGGAGAACGTGATGGACATAGAGCGGCTGATAGGTGCTGACATCATGATGGCTTTCGACGAGTGTACGCCCGGCACGGCCGACTACCGGTATGCGAAGACGTCGATGGAGCGTACCCACCGCTGGTTGGACCGCTGCATTGCGCGCTTTGACAGCACCGAGGACCTGTACGGCTATCGGCAGCACCTCTTCCCAATAGTGCAGGGGTGCGTCTATACGGACCTGAGACAGGAGGCAGCGAAACGCCTCACCGACCTTGACAGGGACGGCTATGCCATCGGCGGATTAGCCGTAGGCGAACCCGAGGAGAAGATGTATGAGATGATAGAGGTGGTGAACGACATCCTGCCCAAGCAGAAGCCCCGCTACCTGATGGGTGTGGGCACGCCGTGGAACATCCTCAACGCGATAGAGCGCGGCGTGGATATGTTCGACTGCGTGATGCCGACCCGCAACGGCAGGAACGGGATGATATTCACATGGAACGGCGTGATGAACATGCGCAACCGGAAATGGGAGGACGACTTTACGGAGTTGGACCCGACGGGAACGAGTTTTGTGGACCACGCCTATACACGGGCCTATGTGCGTCACCTGATACATGCCGAAGAGATGCTGGGCTTGGAGATACTCTCGCTGCACAATCTGGCCTTCTACCTGCAGCTTGTGGGCCAGGCCCGCGAGCACATCCTTGCCGGCGACTTCAAAGCCTGGAAAGACAGCATGCTGCCCGTGCTGAAACAGCGCATGTAAAAACAACCTTCTGCAACCTTCCGCCCCCTGAGCCATGCTCAAGCGCATCGACCGGTATATTATACGTAAGTTTCTGGGGACCTATTTATTCTCCATCGTACTCGTCATGCTGGTGGCTATCGTGTTCGACCTGACCGAGAAGGCGGACATGTTCTACGACAACCAGGTGCCGCTTCGGGAGGTGATACTGGACTACTACTTCAACTTCATTCCCTACTACATGAATATGTTCAGCCAGCTGTTCATATTCATCTCGGTGATATACTTCACGACCAAGCTGGCGGGCAACTCGGAGATTATCGCCATGCTGGCGGCGGGCATGAGTTTCCGCAGGCTGATGCTGCCTTATTTCCTCTCGGCCCTGCTGCTGTTTCTGTTCACCTTCTGGATGGGCGGTTACGTGATACCTCCGGCGACGGGGAAGCTGCTGTCGTTTGAGGACAAGTACGTCAAGAAGTTCAAGAGCGAGAACGCCCGGAACATACAGATGCAGGTGGAGCCGGGCACGGTGCTGTATATCGAGTCGTTCCAGATTCGCACGAAGTCGGGCTACCGCGCCTCGCTTGAGCATTTCGAGGGGAAGACACTGCGGACGCGCATCACGGCCGACCGCATCAAATATGACTCGGCTTACTGCTGGCATTTGGAGAAATACACCCGTCGCGACTTCTACGGCCTGAAGGAAGACGTCGTGCAGGGGGCGCGGTTGGACACCATCATCCGTCTCACACCGGACGAGCTGTTTGTGACGGCGGAGGAGGCGCAGCAGATGACGAACACGGAGCTGCGGCACTATATGGAGACGCAGCGGCAACGGGGAACGGGTAACATAGAGGCCTTTGAGGCAGAGTGGTGGAAACGCTGGGCCTCGCCTGTGGGGGCTTTCATCATGACACTGCTCGGCGTGTCGCTCTCTTCGCGCAAGGTGAGGGGCGGCATGGGCAAGAACCTCGGCGTGGGCATCACCCTCTCGGCGCTGTATATCCTCTTCTCGACAGTGAGCACGACCTTCTCCGTCTCGGGCGTGATGTCGCCCTTCATGGCGGTGTGGATTCCGAACTTTGTGTTCCTTGCCATCGGCATCGTACTCTATCTGAGGACACCCAAGTAAATTAAAAAGGCAGGGCGCGGGTTACGGAAGGTGGTAGAGTGCGGAGTGTGGTGTTACAGTCCGTAGATGAGCCAGCCGGCGGCACCGCTGAGGCAGATGAGCAGGATGGGATGGAGACGGAAGAAGAGGGTACCTGCGAAGACGGCCGCGAAAAGGAGCCAGCTCCACGCATCGATGAAGTTGTCGGGCGTCATGAGCACGAGCGCCGCGGCGGCAATGAGCCCGACCACCACATAGCGCAGTCCGCGCATCACGCCTTTGGCGTAGCGATTCTCTTTCAGGCGGAAATAGAGCCTGCACAGCACATACATAATGATGAGCGAGGGGAGTATGAGAGCGAACGTGGCCAGTGCCGCGCCCGCCACCGAGCCAGTGGCGGTATAGCCGACATAGGTGGCGGCATTGATGCCTATCGGTCCGGGGGTCATCTGGGAGACGGCCACCATGTCGGTGAACTCCTGCGGCGAGAGCCAGCCGTAGTGTGCCGTCTCGTGCTGAATGAGCGAGAGGATGGCATAGCCTCCGCCGAAGCCGAAGAGGCCAATCTTGAAGAAAGAGAGAAAGAGCCAGATCCAGGTCATCGGTGTGTCCTCCTTTGCTGACAGATGGTGACGGCGAGTGCGGCCACGATGGTGAAGGCGATGATGATGACAGGCGAGAGTCCTGCGAGCCAGATGAGCAGTGCCGCCGCCACAGGAATCAGCATCAGCAGCCAGCTGACGGCAATATCGCGTCGGGTTCCCTGCGTTTGCATCAGACCGGCACTGCGTGCCATCTTCCAGAGGGGGGCGGCAATAAGAGCGACCACGGCAGGGCGTATGCCCTTGAAAACGGCCTCGACGGCGGGCATCTCACGGAAACGGGTGAAGACGGCCGCGATGAGCAGGATGATGGTGAACGAGGGGAGGACGCTGCCCAGTACGGCGGCAAAGACACCTGCATAGCCTCGCAGCTTGTAGCCGATGAAGAAGGCAGTGTTGACGGCCATGACCCCCGGAGCGGACTGGGCGAGAGCGAGCATGTTGAGAAACTCGTCGTCGTGCATCCAGCACTTCTTCTCCACCACTTCTTCACGGACGAGCGGAATCATGGCGTAGCCTCCGCCGAGCGTGAAGGCGCCTATCTTGAGGAAGCTGAAGAACAGCTCCGTGAGTGCGGGCTGAGGGGACGGGGAGGGGGTCATAGGTCAGTGTGCAGGGCGTGTTCTTTTCGCAGGCGGTGGCAGGTGCGGACCACATTGCGCACGTAGCGGGTGGTTTCTTCGGGGTTGAAGGAACCGTAAAGCACGACCGAATCGGCCGCCACTTCGGGTTCAGCCAGCCTGTTGAGCCAGTATTCTGTATTGTCGTGCCAGACATAGGGCGAGCGTCCGTAGCGCTTGGCGAGGCGCCGTGCATCCATGATGTGGGCGGGTCCGGCATTATAGCTGGCAAGGACAAAGAGCCGGTTTTGTACGGAGTCGGTGATGAAGGCGTAGGTCTGCTGCAGCCGACAGATGTATTGTGCTCCGGCGCGGATATTGTCTTCGGCGCAGAGCACGGTGGAGTCGTTGAGTCCGAAGCGTTCGGCGGTGGCGGGCATGAGCTGCATGAGTCCGAGCGCTCCTACGGGTGAGATGGCCGCGGGGTTGAAGTGCGACTCCTCCCATGCGATGGCCGCGAGCCAGTGCCAGTCCCAGCCGGTGAGGGGTGCGTAGCGCTGAAACAGGGCGGCAAAGGGGATTGTGCTGACCAGTTCTTCGTTGCCATCCTCCTCTTCCACGACGACGGGGGTGGCCATAAAACCGCACAATCCTGCCGTGAGCAGGATTATGAGGCATATCAGACTATATGTAAGACGTTTCTTCAAAAGGGGGAGGGGTCAGTTCTGCTGTTCTTTGTCCACAATCTGCTGCTTGACGAACTTGACCAGCATGTTGATGGCGGCGTTGTTGTGTCCGCCCTGTGGGATGATGACATCGGCGTATCGCTTGCAGGGCTCGATGAACTGCTCGTGCATGGGTTTGAGAATGCGCGAGTAGCGCTCGATGACGGCCTCGGTGGTGCGTCCGCGCTCCACGATGTCGCGACTGATGACGCGTATGAGCCGGTCGTCGGCATCGGCATCGACGAAGATTTTGACATCCATCTGCTGGCGGAGCTTCTTGTCGCACAGGGTCATGATGCCCTCAATGATGACCACTTCGCGGGGTTCGATATGGATGGTCTCGGGCTGGCGGGTGCAGGTGAGATAGGAGTAGGTAGGCTGCTCGATGGCGCGTCCTTCCTTGAGGTCGCGGATATGCTTCTCCAAGAGGGGCCAGTCGAAGGCATCGGGATGGTCGAAGTTGATGAACTGCCGCTCCTCGACGGGAACATGCGACGAGTCTTTGTAATACGAATCAAGGGGAATGACTACCACTTCGCCTTTAGGGAGGCGCTCCGTGAGTTTCCTGACCACCGTTGTTTTACCCGAGCCGGTGCCGCCCGCGATGCCGATAATGAACATGGGGAAGAGATGTTGTTTTCGGATTGCAAAGATAGGTCTTTTTCTTAAAATACACAAGACGACGGCGGAAACTTTCCCGAATGAATAAATTTCACTATCTTTGCACCGTGAACGACCCTGCCTCGGAGTCTGCCATTCCGGCAGCAGGGGCGGGTTCGGCACAGTTGTTGCAAAGCAAACGACAAAACGACATTAACAGAGGAATCTCATATACACTTTATGAAACTGATTGACAAAATTGTTGAAGGCATTCAGAACAAGAAGGGACAGCATATTGTTGTTCTGGACCTGCGCAAATTGGAAGTGAAACCGTGCGACTGGATGGTGGTTGCCGAAGGCGGCAGCAACATACAGGTATGCGCTATTGCAGACGAGGTGGAAGACTTCGTGCGGAAAGAGACGCGCGAGAAGCCGATGGCGGTGGCCGGCAGGGAGAACGCGGAATGGATAGCATTGGACTACGGCGATGCGATGGTGCACATCTTCCAGCGGGAGGCGCGTGCCTTCTACGATATAGAAACCCTGTGGGCCGACGGCAAGACCACGGAAGTGGCGGAGGCGTGAGACTTTCTGCCGGAGGGGTTACAGGGGCTATGGATTCCATGACGTTTATAGAGGCTGCAGGCATTGCAGACAGGCATTGAGAGCGGCCGTATCTTCAGGCTCTTATTACATTCTTTTCAATTTTCTTATTATTTATGCAATCAAACCAAGGCAATAATCCGAACAACCCGCAGCAGCCGGGCAAGAAGCGTCGCGGTCCGAACTTGGCATGGCTGTACATGGCCATCATAGCTGTTCTGCTTGGCAGCTATTTCTTTGCAGATACGCCTGTAAAGAAAGACATCTCTTATACGCAACTGCAGTCGTATATCGACAACGGCGTGGTAAGCAGCGTGACGGTGTATGAAAACGGCATGCTGAAAGCTGTGGTGCGGGAAGACCAGATTGGAGTGGTCTTCGGCACGGAGGCGGAGAAGCATCCTGACAAGGCACTTGCCGTGGTGGGTCCCGGCACGGAGGAGTTCAACAAATACATGACGACGGTCAACGAGGCGCGGAAGGCGGCCGGTCAGCAGGCCATTGACGTGCAGTTTGAGCGGAGCCGCGACTACTGGCTCTACGTTCTCAACTTCCTGCCCTTTGTGCTGTTCATCCTCTTCTTCGTATGGATGAGCCGCGGTGCAGCGGGCAGTATAGGCGGCGGCATCTTCAGCGTGGGCAAGGCGAAGGCCGAGGTGTTCGACAAAGACAACAAGAACAAGGTGACCTTCAAGGATGTGGCCGGTCTGGCCGGTGCAAAGCAGGAAGTGGAGGAGATTGTGTCGTTTCTCAAAAACCCGAAGAAATATACAGCCCTCGGGGGCAAGATACCCAAGGGAGTGCTGTTAGTCGGCCCTCCGGGTACGGGCAAGACACTACTGGCCAAAGCCGTGGCCGGCGAGGCCGATGTGCCTTTCTTCTCGATGTCGGGTTCGGACTTCGTGGAGATGTTTGTGGGCGTAGGTGCGAGCCGTGTGCGCGACCTGTTCCGCCAGGCCAAGGAGAAGGCGCCTTCCATCATCTTCATCGACGAGATTGATGCCGTGGGCCGTGCCCGCGGCAAGAGCGTGATGACAGGCGGCAACGACGAGCGGGAGAGTACGCTCAACCAGCTGCTGACGGAGATGGACGGCGTCGGCACCAACTCGGGCGTGATTATTCTTGCGGCCACGAACAGGGCCGATGTGCTGGACTCTGCGTTGCTGCGTGCCGGACGTTTCGACCGGCAGATACACGTGGAGCTGCCCGACCTGCAGGAGCGCAAAGAGATATTCGGCGTACACCTGAAGCCGTTGAAGTTGGACGAGACGGTGGACGTGAACCTGCTGGCGAAGCAGACCCCGGGTTTCTCGGGAGCCGATATAGCGAACGTGTGCAACGAGGCGGCCTTGATAGCGGCGCGCAACAACCACGAGTCGGTGGGGCGTCAGGACTTCATGGATGCCGTGGACCGCATCATCGGCGGTCTGGAGCGCAAGACCAAGATTATGACCGACGAGGAGAAGCGCTCGATAGCCTGCCACGAAGCGGGACATGCGACGGTGAGCTGGATGCTGCGCTATGCCAATCCGCTGGTGAAAGTGACCATCGTACCGCGCGGCATGGCCCTCGGCGCCGCGTGGTATCTGCCCGAAGAGCGGCAGATTACCAACAGGGAGCACCTGCTTGACGAGATATGCGCCACCTTGGCGGGCCGTGCAGCCGAAGAGGAGTTTCTGCACCAGACGGGCACCGGCGCCCTGAACGACTTGGAGAAGGTGACAAAGCAAGCTTACGCGATGATAGCCTATTACGGCATGGGGCGGACGATGCCCAACTTGTCGTATTACGACTCGCAGGGGCGTTATGACTACGGCTTCAGCAAACCCTATTCGGAGAAGACGGCCGAGAAGATGGACGAGGAGGTGGAGCAACTCATTGCGGAGCAGATGGAACGGGCCAAACGTATTCTTGCGGAGAATGCGGAGGGGCATCATGCCGTGGCCGACCTGTTAGTGGAACGCGAGGTGATTACCTCGGAGGATGTGGAGCGCATTCTGGGTCCGCGTCCCTGGAAGAGCCGTCAGGACGAGATTATAGAGGACAACGCCGCCGCTTCGGCCGCTTCGGATGTCGCAGGCGAGGCCTCGGAGCCGGAAGAGGCGCTGACGATAGAAAACAACGAAAACACCACTATAGCATGAAACGTATCTTTTTCTTTGCAGCCGCTATGGCGCTCTCGCTCGGTGCGGCACAGGCCCAGCAGCTGGATAAACTGCCTGTTGACAGCAATGTGATCGTCGGTCATTTAGACAACGGCTTGACCTACTACATCCGTCACAACGAACTGCCCAAGCAGCGAGCCGAGTTTCATATCGCGCAGGCTGTAGGAGCCATCCTGGAGGAGGACCACCAGAACGGTCTGGCCCACTTCCTTGAGCACATGGCCTTCAACGGCACGGAACACTTCCACGGGAAGGGCATCATCAACTACTTCGAGTCGATAGGTGTCAACTTCGGCGGCAACATCAATGCCTATACGGCTCTTGACGAGACCGTCTATCGTCTGTCGGAGGTGCCGACGACACGGACGGGCATAATTGACAGTGCGCTATTAGTGATGCACGACTGGTCGCACTCGCTGCTGTTAGAAGGCGATGAGATAGATGCTGAGCGCGGCGTGATACGCGAGGAGTGGCGCACGCGCGCTTCGGCCGAACGGCGCATGTGGTCGAAACTGAACCCTCTCATCTACCCCGGCAGCCAGTATGCCAAGCGCGACGTGATAGGGGATACTGCCGTCATCAACAACTTCTCCTACGATGCACTTCGGGACTACTACCACAAGTGGTACGGTCCGGACCTGCAGGCTATCGTGGTGGTGGGTGATATAGACCCTGCCTATATAGAGGCCAAGATAAAGGAACTCTGGGCAGACGTGCCGGCACGCGCCAACCGCGGTGAGCGTCCGGTGTATGGCATCGACGACAACAAAGAGCCTATCGTAGCCGTCGTGACTGACCCCGAAGGCCAGTACACCCGCATCCGAATGGACTGGAAGAAGAACCCGCTTCCCGACGAGCTGCGGGGTACCAACGTGGACTATATGCAAGACGTGCTGAACGGATTGCTTGTAGGCATGATGGATATGCGTTTTGCCGAATTGGCACAAGATCCTGACGCCGCTTTCGTAGGCGGGGGGTGCGCCTACACCAACCTCGTGAAATCGAAAGATGCCTTTCTGGGAATCGTAGTATCCAAGCACGGACAAGAGAAGGCCGCCCTACAGACACTGATGACGCAGATGGAGAAAATGCACCGCTACGGCTTCACGCAGGCCGAACTGGAACGTGCCAAGACGAATATGCTGACATCGTACGAGAAGTCGTACAACGAGCGGGCTTCGCGCCGCAACATCCAGTTTACACGCGAGTATATCCGCAACTTCCTCGACGGGGAGCCTATCCCCGGCATAGAATGGGAGTATGCATTCGTAAAGCAGGTGATGCCCGTCATCGGTGTAGAGATGATGAACAGATTAGCCGCCGAATACATCACTGACGAGAACCTGATTATCTCGCTACAGGCTCCGGAGAAGGAGGGCGTCGTGCTCCCGACGGAGGCCGAGATAAGGCAGATGCTGGCTGACGTGAAGAAAGCGGAGATAGAGGCGCCTGCGGAGGAAGAGCTTGACTTGACGTTAGTGAAGAAAGCTCCCAAGGCCGGCAAGATAAAGAAGGTGACGAAGAACGAGGCGTTAGGCACCACCGAATGGATGCTGAAGAACGGTGTCCGCATCATCCTGAAAACCACCGAGTTCAAGCAGGATGAGATACTGATGTCAGCCTTCTCGGAGGGCGGCACGAGCATGATAGCCGACCCTGAAGACCTGCCTTCGGCCGTGTATGCCTCCGCGATTGTGGAATACAGCGGCATAGGCGATATGAACCTCATCCAACTGCAGAAGGCGCTCACCGGCAAGCATGCTTCGGTCAGTCCTTCGGTGAACACATACAGCGAGACCATGGACGGTCAGTCCACCGTGCGCGACCTGGAGACCATGCTCCAGCTGACGTGGCTCTACTTCACGCAGCCCCGTCTGGACGAGCAGTCGTTCCTCACGCTGAAGAGCATGCTGCAGACCCAGCTGAAGAACAAGGCCTCCAACCACAAGGCCGTCTTCCGCGACTCCGTCAGCCTGATGGCTTCCAACTATTCGCCGCGCACGCTGATATGGAACGAGCAACTGCTTGAGAAGGTGGATGCACAGAAGGCCTTCAAGATATACAAGGAGCGTTTTGCCAATCCGGCGGACTTCACCTTTACGTTTACGGGCAACATCAATCCTGATGATCCCGAGACGCAGCAGCTCATCTGCACCTGGTTGGGCGGCCTGAAGACCAAGAACTGCAAGCGGGCGAAAGAGCATTTCGTGGACCGCGGCGTGCGCCCGCCCAAGGGAGTGGCCAAGAATTGGTTTGTACGCGATATGCAGATACGGCAGACAACGAACCGCATTCAGTTCTGGGCTCCGATGGACTATTCGTTGGCCGGCGAACTGAATATGGAGGTAATCAGCCGTGTGCTTGACATGCGCTATTTAGAGTCGGTTCGCGAGCGTGAAGGCGGTTCGTACGGCGTAGGTACGGCAGGTTATCTGAACCGTCGGCCCGTAGGAACGGCTATCCTGCTGATACAGTTTGACACCGACCCCGAGAAAGAGACCCGTCTGATGGAAGTCATCTATGAGGAAATCAACAAGATTGCCGCCGAAGGGCCGCTTGCAGAAGACCTCAAGAAGGCCAAAGAGTCGATGCTGAAGGACTTGGAGGAGGACAAGGAGAAGAACGGCTGGTGGGACGGCACGGTGCTGCCGGAGTGGTACCGCTACGGCATCAACTACCTTACCGACTACGAAGCCGCTGTGCGCGGCATCACGGCCGAGACCGTGCAGCAGACGCTCCGCGAGCTGCTTGAGGCCGGCAACTCGTTCGAGGTTGTCATGGAGCCCGTCATGAACCGTCAATAAACCGATTCGTCATTTCTCATCCCGTATGAAAAAACTCCTCTATATCCTCCCCCTCGCCCTGCTTACGGCCTGCAACCCGCCCGCCCGCTTGGAGACGGAGCAGCTCACGGCGCAGGAGACAGTATATCTGACGCCGGAACACCGCGACAGCCTGTACCTGAGTTTCGAAATAGAATATCCCACGTCGATAGAGAGCGGCACGGTGTTGCGCCGTGTTCAGGCCGACCTCACGGGCCGCCTGTTCGGCGAGGGCTATGCCGGCAAGCCTGTCCGTGAGGCTATGCAGGAATACATCGGCGTGGCGCGTCAGGAATATGTGCAGAACAATTTGGCGTTTGCCCATACCTCGGCAGAGGACAGCAATTTCCCCACCGTTCTTTGTGAGGAGCAGTTCCTGACGGGAAGGATAGTATATTGTGACGATAAGGTGATGAGCTACAATATAGAGCAGTACGTCTATATGGGCGGAGCCCACGGCATGAACAGCAACTTCTACCACAACTACAGCCTGCAGTCGGGCAACCGGCTGGGTGAGGGCGACCTTTTCGAGGGCGACTGGCAGGAGGGCATAGGCGTCCTGCTACGCACGGCGCTTGTGGAGCAGAGCGAAGAGTTCGCTTCAGCGGAGGAGATGCAGGCTGCGGGTTTCGACCTCTCGCAGGTGCTACCCAACGGCAACTTCTTCTTCTCGGAGGACGGCCTGACCTGGAGCTACACTCCGTACGAGATAGCTCCGTATGTGTTCGGCGAGACGGAGGTGTTCCTGACGTGGGACGAGCTGGCCCGCTGGCGCAAGCAGTAGGGCTGCCGGCTCGGGGCAAGCTTGCGTCAATTCAGAGAAAGCAATTGTTCCTGCAAAAGAAAGGGGCTCCCGAAGCGGGAGCCCCTGCTGTTGATTATCAAAGGAGAATCAGAAGATGAAATCGCTTTCGTTGTTTGCCGAGATTTCGGGTTCGGCTTTCACCTCTTCCTCGTTGTTCACTACGGTCTGCTGCTGTTGCTGTTGCTGGAGCTGCTGCGGGCGGTACAGAATCTGTATGTTTTCAGCCACCACTTCGGTGCGCTGGCGCATCTGTCCGTCTTTCTCCCAGCGGCGGGTCTGCAGTTTGCCTTCTACGTAGATTTTCATGCCTTTTTTCAGGTAGCGCTCGCTCCACTCGGCCAGATTGCGGAACAATACGATGTTGTGCCATTCCGTGCGGTCAGGCACCTGGGTGCCGTTCTGCATGATGTAGCCGCGTTCGGTGGTGGCAAGATTGAAATTGGCGATAGCGGCGCCACGGTCAAGGTAACGCACTTCGGGGTCATTGCCTACGTTACCAATCAGAATCACTTTGTTTACTGATGACATAATGATAAGGAATTAAATGTTGTTTGGTGTTGTTTTGTATAATTCAATATTCTTCAATATTGCATTGGGACTGCAAAGGTACGAAATTATTTGCAGATACCAAAAGAAAGTTGTATTTTTGCACACTGAACAAAAAACACACAGCACAACCATGAAAAAAACTGTCCTGTTGGCTCTGGCGCTTCTTGTCTCGCTGAGCGCCGCCTATGCCAAAAAGCCCAAGAAGAACGAAGAGAAAGTGTCCTACAGCGTGCAGTGCATCGCTTTCTACAATCTGGAGAACCTCTTCGACACCATTCATGACGAAGGCAAGAACGACTACGAGTATCTGCCCGAAGGCGGTATGAAGTGGACGGGGCTCAAATATGAGCATAAGATAGAGCGCATGGCCTATGCCATCTCCCGCTTCGGGGAGGGAGTGACTCCCAAGGGCCCAGCCTGCGTAGGTGTGGCCGAGGTGGAAAACATCGGTTGTCTGAACGACCTGTGTGCCAAGCTGGGCAGTACGTACAGCCGCAACTACAAGCCTATCCTGATAGAGGGTCCGGACCGTCGCGGTGTGGACGTAGGTTTCCTGTACAACCCCGACGTGTTTACGCCCGTCAACGTCCGCGGTCACGAGCTCAAAGCACACTATGCGGACGGCGGCGAGGTGAAAACGCGTCTGCAGCTGTTAGTGAGCGGCTATCTGCAAGGCGACCGTGAGAAGCTTCATATCATCGTCAACCACTGGCCCTCGCGCTATGGCGGCGAACTGTCTTCGCGTCCCACGCGCGACACGGCGGCCATGCTGACCAAGTCGATATGCGACTCCATCTACCTGAAAGAGTCCAAGGCAAAGATTATCATCATGGGGGACCTGAACGACGACCCCTTCAACCACTCCTGCGCCGAGGTGCTTGGTGCACGCAAGGAGCGTGAGGCCGTGGAGCCGCAGGGCTATTACAACACGATGTGGAAGATGCTGGACCGAGGCACGGGTTCTTTGGCCTACAACGGCTCGTGGAACCTCTTCGACCAAATTATCATCTCCGGCAATCTGGCCAATGCAGACCGCAAGCACTGGTCGTATTGGAAGGCCGAAATCTTCAACAAACCCTTCCTCACCGTGCAGGAGGGCAAAGACAAGGGGACCCCGCTGCGCACGCATAAGGGCGGGGTATGGCAGGACGGCTATGCCGACCACTATCCCACAATGATTTACCTTATTAAAGAGAAATAACTGTCCGACCGATGCAAGTTATCGAACAAGAACCGCTGCTGATGCCCGAGTACGGCCGCAACGTGCAGCGTATGGTGGAGTATGCACTCACGCTTACCGACAAGGCGGAGCGCACGCGTTGCGTGCAGGCTATCATGCACACGATGGAGAACCTCTTCCCCTATCTAAAGAACGAAGAATCGCGC
This sequence comes from Paludibacteraceae bacterium, assembly GCA_017464025.1. Lineage (GTDB taxonomy): Bacteria > Bacteroidota > Bacteroidia > Bacteroidales > Paludibacteraceae > Colicola. The sequence continues at coordinate 18,372 of JAFUEI010000048.1, forward strand.
CACAAGATGTACGACCATCTGGCCATGATGTCTGGTTTTCGTTTGGATATAGACTTCCCGTACAACCGTCCGACCCCCGACGAGTTGCGCTACCGTCCGGAGCGGCTGTCCTACAACACGGCGCAGCCTGTGCGCTACAGGCACTACGGGCGCATCATCCAGAATATGGTGCGTGAGGCTATGGACGAGACGGACGAAGAGCGGCGCAAACAGCTTGTTTTACGCATAGCCAACCGCATGAAGCAGAACTACCTGGTATGGAACAAGGACCATGTGGACGAAGCCCGTATAAAGGAGGACATACAAACACTTTCCGACGGCCGGCTGAGTTGCGACTTTCCGGAGTTCCAGCTTGCTTCGGCCAAACTGCTCAATCCGCAAGGCGGTCAGCCGCAGGGACAGACCTTTCAGCAGCAAGGCAAGAAGAAACGCAAGAAGAAGAGAAACGCTCCGGCCAACTGACCGCCCGCGGCAACCGCGGCTTCTACAAACGATTTAATAACTCTATAGATTCTATAGACAGTAAAGACAACGAAAGCCCCGCACCACAAAGGTGCGGGGCTTTCGGTTTGTCCAGACGGGGATTGGGTTAATCCTCGTCTTTCTGGCTCTCCTGATACTCTTTGACGAGCTTGTCCTGTACGTCCTGCGGAACAAGGCGGTACTCGTTGAAGCGCATCGAGAAGGAAGCGCGGCCGCCCGTCAGCGACGACAGCGATGTGGAGTAGCTTGACATCTCTTTCAAGGGCACTTGTGCTTTCAGGTGCTCGAAGCCCTTCTCCGACTGCATGCCCATCACCATACCGCGACGGCCCTGCAGGTCGCTCATCACATCGCCCATCTTGTCGGACGGTACGAAGATATCCACGTCATATACCGGTTCCAGCACCTTCGGGCCTGCATTGCGGAAGGCCTCGGCAAAGGCGTTTCGGCCGGCCAGACGGAAGGAGATTTCGTTGGAGTCAACGGGGTGCATCTTGCCGTCGTAGATGATGACGCGCACGTCGCGAGCGTAGCTTCCCGTCAGCGGGCCTTGCTCGATACGGTCCATCAGACCCTTGAGGATGGCGGGAATGAAGCGGGCGTCGATGGCACCACCTACGATACTGTTGATGAGCACGAGCTTGCCGCCCCACTCCAGAGGTATCTCCTGCGTGTCCTTCACGCTGATTTTGTATTCCTGGTTGCCGAACTTGTAGGTTTCCTTCACGGGTTCGCCTTCCACGTAAGGCTCGACAATGAGGTGCACCTCGCCGAACTGGCCCGAACCACCCGACTGCTTCTTGTGGCGGTAATCGGCCCGTGCGGCCTTCGTGATGGTCTCGCGATACGGAATCTTGGGCTCGTCGTACTGAATCATCATCTTGTCGTTGTTCTCCAGACGCCATTTCAGCGTGCGCAGGTGGAATTCGCCTTGACCGCTTACGATGGTCTGGCGCAACTCTTTGCTCTGCTCGATAATCCAGGTCGGGTCCTCTTCGTGCATACGGGTGAGGAGGGCGCTGAGTTTCTCCGAATCGCTCTCCGTAACAGGACGGATGGCGCGGCGATACTTCGGTTCGGGGTACTTAATCTGACCATATACGTAGTCGCACTCCTTGGCGTTCAGCGTGTTGCCTGTGCGCGAGTCTTTCAGCTTCACGGTAGCGGCAATGTCGCCTGCGGCCACTTCGTCAATCGTGGTGCGGATGCTTCCGTCCACAGCGTAGAGCTGCGAGATGCGCTCTTTGGAGCCGCGGTTCATGTTCTGCAGGTCGTCGGCGCCGTGCACGGTGCCCTGCATGACCTTGAAGTAGTTGACTTCGCCGATGTGGGGTTCCACACTGGTCTTGAAGATGAACATCGATGTGGGAGCCTTCGGGTCGCACTTCACTTCCGTGCCGTCTTCGGTGACAGGGACGGGGGCTTCGCTTACAGCGGGAGCAATCTCGCCGAGGAACTCCATCAGTTTCCTGACGCCCATGTCGCGCGCAGCGGAGGTGCAGACTACGGGATATACGCCGGCTTCCATGAACACCTTATGCAGACCGCGGTGGGTCTCCTCCGGAGTGAGCGTCATCTCCTCGAAGAACTTCTCCATCAGAGCCTCGTCGGCCTCGGCAGCCATCTCAAACAGCGCTGCCTGAAGTTCTTCGGCCTTGCCCTGCTCGGCTGCAGGGATGTCCAGAATCTCGGGAGCGCCGCCTTCGGCCTTCCACTGGTACATCTTCATCTGGAGCACGTCGATTACGGCATTGAAGCCGGCACCGGCGTTGACGGGATATTGCACGACAGCGACCTTGTTGCCGAACGACTCTTTGAGTTGCTCGATGGTACGGTCGAAGTTGGCGTTCTCATGGTCGAGTTTGTTCACCACGAACATCACCGGCTTCTTCATGTTCTCGGCATAGCGGTAGTGATTTTGCGTGCCCACTTCCACTCCGCCGTTGGCTGACAGCACGATAACGGCCGTGTCAGTAACATTCAGACTGGTCACCATACCGCCCACGAAGTCGTCCGACCCCGGGCAATCGATGATATTGAGTTTCTTGCCGGCGAACTCGATGTTGCAGACCGTGCTGAACACCGAATATCCATACTCTTTCTCTACGGGGAAGTAGTCGCTCACAGTGTTCTGAGCCTCTACGGTTCCACGACGTTTGATGACACCACTCTCCAGAAGCATCGCCTCTATGAGAGTGGTTTTTCCCGAGCCACTTCCGCCCATGAGGGAAATGTTCTTGATCTCGTTTGCTTGATAGGTTTTCATGATAATGGGTATTTAGTTATTTGGTTTTGTTCTGGTTGCGCCTTGCACGGCAAGTCGGCGCTCTCCGTCGGCAGACGCGTTGCAACTTGCTCTGCCGCTGCCACGGAGACGTTATGACGGCTTCCCGCGCAAAGACCTTCTTTTTCCGCTGCAAAGATACAATAAATTTTTATAACTACCAATACCCAACGATGCGGCTGTGTTGATTTCGTGTGTACTGATTGTCCACTCGTCTGCCGCCCCTGTTTTCCCCCATTCAACGGCGGTCCCTGCCGACGGCATAAAAAAAAGAATGCGCCGGCACAGCCGACACATTCTCTTTCTGCTTCGTACCGCGAGCGGGGGTCGAACCCGCACAGCCGTTTCGGGCCAAAGGATTTTCTTGCTACACTTGGTTTTGCCCAAGCCATCCCCTGAATAGGAGGGGGATGTTGTAGTCTGGACTATTTCTTCACCATATCTGCAATAGCAGACACAGGTGCCTCCCGTATAGTCTCTACGCCGTTTATCTACGGATGCTCCGCAGAATTTAGTGAGCCATCGCCAAAGGGCAGGTTGCCCTGTCCGAGGTTTCTGTTTGTTAGAGAGGTTCTACTCACAAGGTTTCCCCTGTGGCACTCTTGTTCAGACCTCTGTAATTTTCCGTAAGAGCGTGGCAAGTCGGGCATAGAATCATCAAATTCTCCAGCCGATTGTCTGATGTGTTGCCATTGATATGGTGCAATTCCAGAGGAATCTCTCTGCCTCGCCATTCCCATAAACCGCAACACTCGCATTTTTTCGAGCAGCTTCCTGAAAATTCTCTTTGGTCTTTTTCAAAGTCCTTCGTGTCTACCTATTCCACCATCGCGGCGTTTTCGTAAGCGGCTGCAAAATTAGTGCAAGTTTTTGGATTATACAAATGCAATATGCCGGTAGCATGAAAATGAGAGTCTCCCGCTCTGTCGCAGAGCAGGAGACGTGAATGTGAAAATATACTATAAAACAGGTTGATTTCTTTCTCAAGAATCACGATGCAAAAGTACTGCCTTCCGGTATATCCCGCAATCCCCAAATGTGGTGATTTTGCGGGGGGAATGTCCCGCTTGTCATTTTCCGGTCACAGGCGGTGCCGGCATCTCTATAAGCGAAACCGGCTTTTTTATCTTCTCAAAGGCCTGCTTGAGGGTGGCGGTATCCGTCTTTTGCGGATCCCATGTGAGCGTCACCGTCTGCGCCTCCTTGTCGATGTGCATATCCTTCAGCCCTTTCTCATAAGGGATGTAGTTCTGGATACGTTTGACGCAGTTGTCGCAACTGATTTGCACGTGGAAGACAGCCGTTTGGCGCGCGGCTTTAGGCTTGGCCTGCACGGCGAGCGCAAGGCAGAGTATCAACATGACAAGAAAAGAGGGTTTCATCGTATGTATGTTTTTCTGTTTGTTTTTATTCATCTGCTTCTTTGGCTAATGCCCAGCGGAATCCGATATACACTTTCCAGCCGCTTATGGGGGCGTATACCATGGATGCGTCAAAATCTGCGCCAAAGGGACTATGGGCGGCAATGACAGGCTCCGGCTGGCGGTAGTTGGTCATATTCTCTGCTCCGGCGTAAAGCGAGCAGTTGCGCCAATACTTCGTAATCTGTGCCATCAGTTGCGGATACCAGCTGTATGCCGGTTGCCACAGCGGATTGACAGGGTCGGGGTCAGGCATCCGGCCTCCGCCGTTGAACTGTGCCGTCACATCGAACTGCCACCGCCGGAGCGGTGTGATATACGAGGTGGTGATGATGCCTTTGAAGCGTGGCGTGAGCGGTTTTGGGCGGAGTGTGCCGTTGATGGTCTGGCGCACATCTGTCTGCCGGAAAGCGGCTGTCAGCGTCCAGCCGCGCAGTATCTCCATCGAGGCTTCCACCTGCCAGCTTTGGGCGAAATGGCGCTCCCCGTCGGAGTTCCGGAGAAAGACAGTATGCGCATCGGTGTCCAAATCGAGGAAAGCGCACTGCAGGAAATGTGTGTAGTAGTATTCGCCCGACAATTGCAACTCCCTGCCTGCAATAGGAATGTAGAAGGTGGTTGTGATGCCGGCGTTGACGGCCCTTTCCTGTTTCAGCGTTTCCGCGGGCAGAACCAGTTGGCGTGAAGAGGCGAGTACGGCCGTGTTGTCAGCTATTATATTCGGCGAGCGATAGCCCATTCCTGCACTGGCGCGCAGTGTCCACCACTGCCATGGTGCATAGCGGATGTTCACGCGTGGTGTGAAGAACAGGCCGTAGCGGCTGGAGTAGTCCGCCCGCACTCCTGCCACGAGCGACAACTGCTCCTGCCACGTCAGGCTGTATTCGGCAAACACCCCCGGCGTCAGCTCCCAGCGGGAGAAGTCCGTTGTATCCGGCTGGCTGGTCAGCAGCAGTTCGCTGTACCGGTCGAAGTTGGCGGACAGGCCGGTTGTCAGTTTATGCCCTTCGGCGGGCTCAAACTGAAACATCGCATTGAGGTAGGCATTCGTCTGTGCGGCCTGCCATGTGCGCTTGCCGTAGCGGTTGCGCTGGTGATGCCGGCTCAGTGCCGTGATGATACCTATCGACATCGCCCGCTCAGGGTCGATCACGTAGCCGTTTTTCATGAAGCCTTCGATACGCTTGGTGTCCAGACCGATGTGGTAAAGCCCGGCATCCTCTTTGCGCCGGAAGAGGTTTTCGCTGCCTTGGCCGGCAAAGCGTTGGTCGTAGATGCCACGGACAAGAATGCGGCCGGTGTAGTTGCCATGGAAGATGTCCCAGCGGTTGAGCAGGTTGACCTGACCGCCGGTGGGCATGTCCATAAAGCCGTCTTTGTTGGCATCCATACCCATTGGCATGAGTTGTGCGTGCGCCAGCACTCCCGTTGACACATCTGCTTTCCCCCCCTCCGGCCGACTCACCTGCCATCCGCCGGTGAGGTTGAGTTCGGTGTGCAGCTCCGTGTTCAGCATCACGTTCACCGCTATCGGATCTTGTAGTTTGGGTTTGAGATACTCGATGTTGATTTGTCCGGTTGTGCTTTCATAGCCGTTGATGACGGAGGCCGTGCCTTTGCTTACCTGAATAGACTCCATCCAAGGACCGGGGATATATTCCATGCCCATCTGTTGGGCCAATCCCCTGATGCCGGGCGTATTCTCGGTGAGCAACTGCACATAGGTGCCGCTCAGTCCGAGCAGACGTATCTGTTTGGCCCCTGTCACGGCATCGCTGTAGGCGACATCCACCGAGGCATTCGTCTCAAAACTCTCCGAGAGGTTGCAGCAGGCAGCCTTACAGAGTTCGGAAGCATTGATTTTCTGGGAGTCGAAAGCCGATGTGCGGCTCTTGACTGTCGAGACACGACGGGCGCTGACCGACACCTCCTGCAGCGTCAGGTCGTCCGCCGACACGGCCAATGTGTCGGCACCTGCCGGTTTTTGCGCTGTCGTGGCGGTTGCAAAGAATGAGAGCAATAATCCTATGATGATGTTTCTCCGCTTCATCGTCGGTCGTAACCGGATACTTCGGTGAGCATGCACCTGCCGGCTTCCAGTCTTACTGATTCCGGTTGCAAAGGTATGGAGAATAAACAGGACATAAATCCCTAAAAATAGTTATTCCTGACGGAGTTTATCCTGCCGGAAATGGTGACTGCCGCCCTCCCGGAGTCAGCACCGGCAAGAGACAAAGCCTGTTCAGATGCGCTCCAAGCGCGCGAACTTGAGCAGCAGCGTCTTCTCGCCGGCGCGGTCGAAGCGGATGACAATCTTGTCGTTGCCGTTTTCGCGGAAAGACGCTTTCACGGTGCCGTCGCCGAAGGTGGCGTGGCGCACACGCGAGCCGTCGGGGTAGGGGCAGTGGATCTCCTCCCGCCCGCTCTTAGGCTGTGCCCCCGTGGTGGGGCTCAGGTTTTTGGGTGGAGCCGGAGAGAGGGAGGACATTCTTCCTGCATATCCGGCATATCCGGCACTTCCGGATTTTCCAGCATATCCGGGGCTTCCGGCACTTCCGGATTTTCCGGCATATCCGGCATTTTCGGTATATCCGGGTTTTCCGGAATTCCCGGGTATTCCGGCGTAGGCGGTGCTTCCTGTGCGGGACTGCATGAACTCCTGCTCCATCCACGGCATCGACCAGCGCGGTTGCGAGGCCGTCTGCTGCTCGCCGCTTCGGTCGAGATACCGCTCGTCGATGTCACGCAGGAAACGGCTCGGCGTAGAGAACATCACCTGCCCGTTGCGGAAGCGTTGCTTGGCGTGGGTGATATACACTTCCTGCCCGGCACGGGTGACGGCCACGTAGAACAACCGCCGCTCCTCTTCCAGCTCACGCTGGCTCTCGGCGAAGGCGGAGGGAAACAGCCGCTCCTCCATACCGGCGATGAACACCACGGGGAATTCCAATCCTTTGGCGGCGTGCACCGTCATGAGCGAGACGCGCGGCGTGTTGTCGTCTAAATGCTCGTCCTGATCGGTGAGCAGCGACACCTCAGCCAGGAAATCGCGTATGGGTGCCGAAGCGGCTCCCTGGCGCAGTTGCCCGTCCACAAACTCGTGGATGCTGCCCAGCAACTCCTGCAGGTTTTCATAGCGGTCCTGCCCTTCCTGCGTCTTGTCCATGAGGGCGGCGGTGAGCACTGAGGTCTGCTTCAGTACGTTATGGGCAAACGTATAGGCGTCTTCCTGCTCCGCCTGCTCGCGGAAGCTGCCGATGAGGGCGGCAAACTGCACCAGCTTTTTGGCGGTGGCGGCCGATACTTGCAGTTGGCAGGCTGCGGGGTCGCTTACGATGCTTAAGGCAGGGCGGCCGGCCGCATGGGCGCAGTCGAGCACCTTGCGCATCGTCGTCTCGCCGATGCCGCGTGCGGGGAAGTTGATGACACGAAGCAGGGCCTCGTCGTCGGCAGGGTTGACCACCAGACGGAAATAGGCCAGCGCGTCCTTTATCTCCCGGCGCTGGTAGAACGACACGCTGCCATAGATGCGGTAGGGGATACCCAGCTTGCGGAGCTCGTCTTCTATCACGCGCGACTGGGCATTGGTGCGGTACAGCACCGCGTAGTCGTCGTAGGCCTTTCCGGCCTCGCGGGCGATGGTGCGGGCGATGAATTCCCCCTCGTGGCGGTCGTTCTCGTGGGCGGAGACGTGCAGCAACTCGCCCTGCTCTTTTTCGGAATAGACCTCCTTGGGGATCTGCCCTTCGTTGCGGCGTATAAGGCTGTTGGCAGCGCCTACGATGTTCTTCGTCGAGCGGTAGTTGCGCTCCAGCTTGAAGAGGCGGGCTCCTGCAAACTGTTCGCGGAAGCGGAGGATGTTGTCGATGTCGGCACCACGGAAGGAGTAGATGCTCTGGGCATCGTCGCCTACCACGCAGATGTTGTTGTCGGGTTGGGCCAGTGCCACCACGATGCGCGACTGGCAGTAGTTGGTGTCCTGATACTCGTCAACGAGGATGTAGCGGAAGATGTCCTGATACTTCTTTCTCAGGTCGGGGCAGCTGTCAAGCAGGCGGTTCATGTTGACGAGCAGGTCGTCGAAATCCATGGCGTTGGCCTGCTTCAGGCGCTGGTTGTAGGTGTGGAAGATGTCGGCCGTGCGGTAGATGCGGCTGAGCCGGTCTTCCTGCATGAGGGCGTGGTTTTGGGCATAGTCCTGCGGGGTGAGCAGGTGGTTTTTCGCCATCGAGATGCGGGCGGCTACGGCGGAAGCCTTATAGACCTTGTCGTCCAACTCCATCTCTTTGACAATCTGCTTGATGAGGTTCTTGGAGTCGGTGGCGTCGTAGATGGTGTAGTCGTGGGTATATCCGATGCGGCCGGCCTCTTGTCGCAGTATCTTCGAGAAGATGCTGTGGAAGGTGCCCATCCACAGGTAGCGGGCATATTGTTCGCCCACCAGTTTGCCGATACGCTCTTTCATCTCGCGCGCCGCCTTGTTGGTGAAGGTCAGGGCCAGGATGTTGCTTGGCGATACGCCCTGTTGCAGCAGCCACGCTATCTTGTAGGTCAGCACGCGCGTCTTGCCCGACCCTGCGCCGGCTATCACCAGCGAGGGGCCCTGGGTCTGCATCACAGCCTGCTGCTGCGCCGGGTTGAGGTCTTGCAGGATTCCGCTCATCGGTAGAGTGCTTTTTGGGGGGTTACAGTTTCTCCAGTGTCTTCTTCAGCCACTCCCAAGTCTTTCGCGTGGAGCTGATGCTCAGTTGCTCGCTCGGCGAGTGTACGCCCGACATCTGCGGCCCGATGCTGACCATGTCTAACCAGGGGTATTTCTCCAGAAACAGTCCGCACTCCAGCCCTGCGTGTATGGCTTTCACCTCGGGCTCTGCGCCGGTGAGTTCTACGTATGCCTGCCGCACCACTTCCAGCAGAGGGCTTTTCACGTCGGGTTTCCAGCCCGGATAGCCGTCGCCGTGGGTCACTTCCGCTCCCGACAGGCGCAGGGCGCACTCCACCATGTTCTTCAGGTTGTGCTTCTGGCTCTCCACGCTGGAGCGTTGCGAGGTGTTGATTTCGATATAGCCTTCTTTCATCTTCACGCTGGCCAGATTGGTGCTGGTCTCGACGAGTCCGGGCATATCTTTCGACATGGCATATACGCCGTGGGGGCAGGCGTACAGGGAGAGCAGCAGCCGCTCGGAGACGAGTTTGGGCAGCACCTGCTGCGGTGTGGCGGTGCTCTCGAGGGTGAGGCACATGTCTTTCTCCACGGCCTTGAACTCGCTCTCTACCTCCGCTGTGAAGCAGTTGAAGAGGATGCGCAGCTGTTCTTTCCATGCGAAGGGCACGAGCACCACGGCTTCCGCCTCGCGGGCGATGGCGTTGCGCAGGTTGCCTCCGCTGATACGTGCGATGCGCAAGTCGGTCTGCTTGCTGACAGCAAACAAAAAGCGCACAAGCAGTTTGTTGGCATTGGCCCGGCCTTTGTTGATGTCGTCGCCGGAGTGGCCGCCCATGAGTCCGCTGACGCGCACCTGTGCGGCAAACCATTGCCCTTCAGGCAGGGCTTCGGGCGTGTAGGCCAGTTTGGCCAGCGTGTCGATGCCTCCGGCGCAGCCGATGAATATCTGTCCGTCGTCTTCGGAGTCGAGGTTGATGAGGCGTTTGCCCTGCAGCAGACCGTCGCCGAGGCGGAAAGCGCCTGTCAGTCCCGTCTCTTCGTCCACGGTGAAGAGTCCTTCCAGAGCGGGGTGGGGCAGGGTGGCGGAGGTGAGGGCTGCCAGCGCCATGGCCATGCCGATGCCGTCATCGCCGCCCAAGGTGGTGCCGCGGGCCTTGATGAGGTCGCCGTCCACATAGGTGTCGATGCCTTGCGTCATGAAGTCGTGCTCCGTGTCGTTGTTCTTCTCGCATACCATGTCCATGTGCGCCTGCAGGATGACGCCCGGCCGGTCTTCGTAGCCGGCGGTGGCGGGCCGGCGCATGATGACGTTGCCTGCCTCGTCTTGTACGTATTGCAATCCGTGGTTCTGCGCAAAGCGTATGAGCCAGGCGCCTATCTGCTCCTCGTGTTTGGAGGGGCGGGGTACTCGGGTGATTTCATGGAAGATGCTGAACACTTCCTCAGGTTGAAGATGCTGTATCATATCGGTTATAGTTTTGTGTGTGCCTGTGATTGTTGTGCGGTGGTAAGGTAGTTGCAAAGGTACGGCTTTTTTCGGGATTGTGCAAGTCGTGACAGGGATATGCAAGTCATGTGAAAATGCGAAAAAGCGAAAATGCGGGTAGGGCAAGGGTAGGGCAAGCCTTCGGAGGAGACATTTTCACATTCCTGCAATTCCGCATAGCAAAAAGAGCTGCGCATAGGGGAAAAGGCGGCCCTTTTGCGCCGTTTAGGGCGTTGCACGTAGCGTATGGCTTGCAGATTCGGATTATTTGTCGTACTTTTGCATGCATTCTTTCCGTCGGGGCATCTGCTGCCAATTCCGTGCATCGGGTCCTGCGGAAGGAGGAATGTGCTGACTGCGATGCGCCGGATTGTGCTGTTGTCCATAGTGCTTCTGAGTATGTTTTCCTGCCGCGATGCTGCCCGGCAGGAGGCGTTGCATACCGTGGCGGTAGCCGACAGTCTGTTTGCTGCCGGCGGCCTGCTTGCCGACACCTGCCGTCTGCAGCAGGCGATAGACGTCTTGGAGCGGCATGCCTGCCTCGACCACGACGCATTGGCACGCGCTTATTACTATCTCGGCCGCAATTACGACCTGCTTCACATGGATTCCCGCGAAGTCCCCTGCTTCATCCGCTGCATCAAGCTGCGGCCGAAAGACCGACAGTATGAGGGGCGGTCATATAGTAATCTAAGGGCAATTTGTGAGAATCACGGGGAATATAAGGCGGCATATAAACTGGCAGTGCGGATGGTAGCATGCTATGATACATCGGATTCGAATGATAAGCTTTTGACTATATCAAAATTACGTGTGTGTTACTTGCAAGCAAAGGCAGGTATGCTTCCAGAGGCGATGGAGGCGTATGGAAAACTGGAAGAATCGGCTGTTGATTTGTTTGCAAAGACCTATTATTATAAAATAGGAGCTGAATTACTCTTTTGTGCAGAGCAATATAATGAGGCCGTCAGGTATATGCACAAGTCGCTACAGTATCCTGTAAGCAGAACTGAACTGAACTATTCCAAGTATTTGACAATAAGTCAGGCATTCTCTGCTCTCGGACAGGAAGACTCTGCACGCTATTATTGTCGTTTGGCCATACAAAATCCGTGGGATGGAATAGACAAAATAAGGGCTTTTGACTATTGGGATGAGTGTTTTGCGGACACCGATGATAGCGCATTGATTGACTACTATAAAGCGGAAAGCAGGGCAATGCAGAAGCGGATGGCGGAGGTTACGAGGGAGGAGGCCAAGGCTGCCGGCATGATTTGCAAATACATCGAAATGAGCGAGAAAAATTCGTTTTACAAAAAGATAATAGGAGGCGTGGCTGCTGTTGTGCTGCTGGCAGTTTGTGCCATCGTAATACTATATGCCAAACGCAAATACAAGTACAAAACGGCTCTGGGCGAGTTGTCGGATAATATGACCTCGCTGCAGAATGAACTATCTTCCCGAAGCGCCGACTCTGACATAAGAAAGCAAATCTTACTGAAGCGGTTAGAGGCCCTCTCACAACAGCTGCCTGACCCCTATGCGGCCGACTGGAAAGACGACAGCGGCTTCAGACGGAAATATAATGCACTCCTTTTTGACCTGCCGGACAAGTTGGAGATATCCAGCGGTTTGAAAATGAATGAAATCCGAATGTGTGTGCTGGTGCTACTGCAAGCCCCGCAAAAGCAGATGGCCGACTGTCTGTTTATTTCTCTGAAATCAGTCGGGAAAACGAAACTCAGGTTGGCACAAAAACTGAATACGACAAGTGCCAATCTCCGTGATTTTTTGATAGATTTTGCCGCCCGTTGAGACTGTTGGATGAAAAATGTCCATGGCTGTTTGTATAAGATGCAGAATATCAATTTTGTGTTAAGGCTGAATGTCTATCATCATTTTATTGTTCTTTGCCCTATTTGCTCTACCTTTGCACTCGGGAATAGTCCCGCAAAATCTAAATAGTATCGTTATGAAAGCAAATGTCACTTTTACGGCAGTGTGCATGACGCTCCTGCTGTCGGTCGGCCTCTTCTTTGCAGGCTGCAGTACGAATCCGGCTCCTGAATCGGATGCCGATAGACTCATCGGGAAATGGTGTCTCGTGGAGGATAACGGAGTGGGTTATTATCTTGAGTTTACAAGCAATAGTATATACCTTTGGCTTTATGAAGGTTTCGAGATGCCCACGTTTGCTAACGGCATAATCCGCTCCGAAACCAGATACTGGCAGCGGGAGGAAACCATTTCTTATTCGTATGACGAAGCCAAGCAAGTTATTTCGACGAAAGATGCGGGCGATGTCAAGGTGAAATGGATAAACGATGATGAGTTGGAGCTGACGGGAGATGAAGAGCAGGGACTTGACGGCAGATTCTACCGGATTAAAGAGTTTGAGAATGTGAAGGAGTCATCTTCGTCGTCGTTTGAAAATGGGACCCATTGCTGGGAAGTAACAATAAATTATCAAGGAGGTAATTCTGAAACATTTTATTTTTGGGGGACACGTGAACAAATATGGGGTATGATGCCGGTGAAGACCACATTTTCCTGCACTATAGTTCCTTCCGCTAACAATGAGGATGCGTGTGAGGCATTAAACAAATGATGCCGTAGGCGTCTGTTACACAAGAAACGCATCGCGGCTGCGATGCGTTTCTTGTGTGTCTATCGGAGGCGGTTGCCGGTGTGTTATTCGTGTGCGATGGCGGGAGCGAAGCGGCGGAGCCATTCTTCGGGGAAGGGCGGACGGTTGGGCCCTACGGGCTCTCCCCAGTCGTTGCGCTTGAAGCGGCCGTTTTCTTCCTTGCGCTGCTGCCCGTCGAGATATTTGACGAGCAGATATTCATACAGTTTGTTCCATGCGGCAGTGCCGGCTTCGGCCTGCATGCAGCTGAAGCGCGTGAGGTAGCGCCGTGCGTCGTCGGGCGACATCTCCATGACGGCCCGGTCGGTGACGGGTATCTGCGTGTTGAAGTATTCTTCCCACTCCTGCTGCACCTTGCGGATGTCGGGCAGCATGGCGCTGTACTTGCTGTAAGCCCAGTTGGCCACGCGGTTGAAGGTCCAGAAGGCGGAGGTGGGTGAATAGGTGTAGAGGTCGCCGTTGCCTTCGCGGAAACATTCGGGCACATCGAGGATGGTGCAATACATGGGCACATAGAGGTTGGTGGCGGCATCGTCCACACCGAACCAGAAGATGCCTCCCGTTTCGGCGGTGGCATAGGGCCGTATCTGTGCCACGAAGGAGAAACCTGTCTGCTGTGTGGCGGTGGGGCGCTCGTACCAGTATTGCACCGAGTCGAGTTTGAATCCGAGTCCGCCGTAGCGCAGCTTCGTATTCCACGGGCCGGCGTCGTCGCCCTTGGTGATGTCGAGAGGTGTGCCTTCATACTGGTCGCGCATGAAGCCCTTGAAGTCTTGTGTGCAGAGCAGCCGGTCGGGGCGTATGTAGAGGGGCATGCGCTCGTCGGAGCGGCCGATGACGTAGTCGTAGTAGCCTTCCATCGTGCTGTTGACTTGGCGGAAGAAGCTCCACACGCGTGCTTCGCAAACGTAGCGGCCGGAGAAGTCGAGGGGGTTGTAGGTGTCGGAGAAAGAGAAGTCGGCATCTTTGCCCTCATACCAGCCTTTGTTTCGGGCGAAACTGACAACGTCGGGCGACCAATACCAATTCTGGTGCTTCTTGTCTTTGAAGTCGATGCGTGTGATGCGGGCCTGGTTGGCGTGGGCCGATACGCAGTCGTCGGGTATGCGGCATGCGGCCCATACGGCGCCTTTCTGCTGTTTGCCCTTGCCGATGAGCTCCAGAATCCACAGCTCCCGTGTGTCGGCCAGGGTGAACGATTCGCCTTCGGAGGCGTAGCCGTATTCCTGCACGAGCGAGGTCATCAGCTGTATGGCTTCGCGGGCGGTGCGGCAACGCTCGAGGGCGATATAGATGAGCGATCCGTAGTCGATGCCGGCATCGCCGTAGAGTTCTTCGCGCCCGCCCCAGGTGGTCTCGCCGATGACGAGCTGGTGCTCGTTCATGTTGCCGACGACGCTGTAGGTGTGCGGTGCTTCGGGTATTTCGCAGAGCGGCTTGCCGGTGTCCCAGTCGCTGACGGGGCGCATGGCGCCTTCGGGGTGGTCGGCAGCGGGGCGGTAGCGCAGGAAGCCGTAGAGCGAATAGGAGTCGGCGGCGTAGGTGACGATGATGCTGCCGTCGGTGGTGGCCTTCGGCCCCGCCATGAAGTTGGTGCAGGCCAGGGTGAGCGACCAGGGCAGCAGGATGACTGACAAGGCAAGGATGATTCTTTTCATAAACAGATGAGGTGTTTTGGGATGGTTGTATGTATGTTTACAGCGCTGTCATGCGGCCGTCCACTTTGGCGGCGACGGTCGGCCGGCTGATGACGTATTGCATGTAGAGGTCGCGTATCTTGAGGCCGGTCTCATGCTTGTCGATGGCATGGGTGAGTGCGTCGAAGTGGTCGGCTCCGCCCGCAAGGTAGTCGCTGGTGGCGACGTAATACAGGGCGTCGGGCACCACGGGTTTGCCGTTGATGCTCACGTTTTGTGCCTTACCGCCCCGCATCTGCATGCGCAGCTGCCGGCTCACGCCTTGTCCGCCCTGGCGGGCAAACTCGTCGCAGAGCTCCAGCACGTCGCTGCCTTGGAGGGTGAGGATGACGAGGCGGTTGTCGAAGGGCATGAGTTCGAAGACGCTCCGGCGTGTGATGTCGCCGGCCTGCCAGTTGCAGCGCATGCCGCCGATGTTGGCCGTGGCGAAATCCAGAGGACCGTTGTACACTTCTGCGGCCATGTCGAAGAGCGCGTCGCAGGCCCAGTTGAGCATTGTGCATTCGGGCTGGCGCACCGTCAGGGCTTCGGGTGCATAGCCTATCACGATGTCCATCTGTGCGTTCAGCGCATCGCGCACGGGCGCCAGGGCGTGCAGGTAAGCGGTGTCTTCGGCGAGGGTGCTGTCGATGGCTTTCATTTCTTCGCTGACGGCCGTCAGCCGCCGGGGCTGGTGCGTGCAGGAGACGATAGCCGTTGCCGCCAGCAGGAGTAGGGTAATACGTTTCATAGGTGTGTGCCGTTTTGCCTGCAAAGATAATTCTTTTTGCCGGATTGGGCAAATAGCAGTATCTTTGCAGCGCCTTGGGAGCGGCTCTGCGGCGGTCGGTATCGCCCGCTTTGGTGCCCGGCTCCCGCGCCTTTGCCGTGTATTCGCTGAAAGCCTACATACCCTACTACCGGCGCAATCTCCGGATTGCCTTTCCCGTGATGCTCACGCAGCTCGGTGCAGCCTTGGTGGGCTTGGCCGACAGCATCATGGTGGGCCACTACGGCACGACCGACCTCGCCGCCGTCAGTCTGGGCAACGGCATCTTTTTCACGGTGATGGTCTTCAGCATGGGCTCGCTCATGGGCATAACCCCGCTGACCGGTCAGGCGTTTGTGCAGAATGACGACCGTCGTGTGGCCATGCTGCTGCAAAACGGCCTTCTGTTCACGCTCATCGTAGGCGGTATCACGTGCGGCCTGCTTGCCCTCTGCGTGCCGTTTATGGACAGGATGGGTCAGGACCCGGCGGTGGTGGAGGCGGCGCGGCCGTATCTGATTACCCGCATTGCCGGTCTGCTGCCTTTTCTGTATTTCTGTGTGCTGAAGCAGTTTTTGGAAGGGTTGGGCAATACGCTGGTGGCGATGCTGGTGTGTCTGGCGCTCAACCTGCTGAACATATTGCTCAACTGGGTGTTCATCTTCGGCCATTGGGGAGCGGAGCCGATGGGCGCCTACGGAGCCGGTCTGGCCAGCCTGATAGCCACCTCGCTGATGCCGGTAGCCTTCTTTGCGGCCATCTTGCTCAAGGCGGAGTGGCGCCGCTATCTGACGCTGTTTTCCCGCCGCCTCACCAGCTGTGGCTGTTTGGCTGAACTGGCCCGTGTGGGCTTCCCTATCGGCATCCAGACTACGATGGAGACGGTGCTCTTTACGCTCTCTTTCATCATGGTGGGCTGGATCGGCAAGGAGGCTCTGGCTGCGCACCATATTGCCAACAACGTGGCTGACTTCGCCTTCATGCTCTCGCTGGGTGTGGGAGCGGCTACCACCATCCGCGTCTCCCATCAGTACGGGTTGCACGACTATCACGCCATGCAGATGGCGGCTCGCGCCAGTGTGCATCTGATTCTGCTGATGAATACCGTGGGTGCGGCGCTGATGATAGGCTTGCGCAACTGGCTGCCGCTACTCTTCTCCGACGACCCTGAGGTCATCCGCATTGCCTCGCCTCTGCTGGTGTTTGCCGGCCTCTTCCAGTATGCCGACGGTCTGCAGTGCGTGGGGGCCGGTATGCTCCGCGGCATCACCGACGTGCGGCGGCCGATGCACTATGCCTTTCTCTCCTATGTGCTGATTGCTCTTCCGCTCGGCTATGTGTTGATGTTTCCTGCCGGCATGGGCGTGGAGGGCATGTGGGTCAGCTTCATCGTGGCCCTGTCGCTCGCCGCTTTCTTCTTCCATGCCCGCTTCCGCCGTCTCACCCGCCGCCTTCCGGCAGCGTAGAGCGGGTGGAGAGGCAGCACGGAGAGGACACTTGAGGACGGCCATCGGGAGCACGGATGCCCCGCCTGCTTTTCCGACGATGTCTGTCCCTCTTGCATAATTGGCACAAATGTTGTAATTTTGCAGCGGAATAATTAATCAATAGTTTTTTATGAAACAGGTTCACATGGGCGGATATTCTATCGTTATCCCCGAAAATTATGTCCACCGCGTCAAGGTGAGCCGCATAAAAGGTTCGCACGATGTTAGACTTGGACTTGCCGAAGGAAAACAGTCTGCTGCAACTGCCGGTGCTTTTGCGGAATATCCCTGCTGGGAAAGCGACTTACACTAAACTTGCGCTTTGGGATACAGGGGCCGAAATGTCGGGTGTGTGTGAAGAACTTGCTGCATGGCTTCAGTTGGAGCCTCGCGACGAGGGCATGTATATGCAGTCTGCTTCGGAAACGGTCTCTGTCAAGGTTGCCAACTGCCGGTTGGAGCTGCCTTCGGGCGAGACTTTTGAACAGGATGTGCTTATTCTGCCAACGAATGAGACTCCCGTCATTGTCGGTTTGGATATTATCAAACAGGGATTCTTTTCTCTCAAACCCGAAGAAGCGGGTCTGCATTTCCATTATGAACTGCTTCTTTCCTGATTGGACCCCTCTTGCATAATTGGCACAAATGTTGTAATTTTGCAGCCGCTTCGGTGAGCTGCTTGCCGGAGCGTCATACCTCGGGGCTGCTTGGTTTTGACAGCAGGTAGAACAGGTATGTAAGCATGCCGAGCCTTGCAGAATATGCTCGTTAAACTGAGTCTGTAGCACAATAACTGGCAACAACAACTATGCTCTCGCTGCCTGATCGAAGTACAGTAGATCGGCCTTATTTCGGCACCAGGTGCTGAAACGGGATGTCTCGCCGAGCCGCGTCTGCGGGCTTACGGATTACGGGGCACAGAAATACGCAGAATAGTCCTTGCAGGCTGCGATGCAGGGGCGAAACCGTAGCAGATAAGGTGTCGGTTGGTGGTCCGGGTCTTGCCGATACACGAAAACGAAGGCCGGAATAAGCATGTAGAAAGCGTATTGGTTCCTTGTTTGGACGCGGGTTCGACTCCCGCCAGCTCCACAGAATTCAGGAAAGAGACGTATGGGTTGATACGTCTCTCTTTTGTAAAGAAAAAACACGACAATGAAGAAAACAATTATATTACTCGGCGTCTTTTGGGCAGCTGTTGGCGTTGCCGCACAGTCGCTGCCCGAAGGACTGCAGTTTGAGGTGCGCAATGACACCCTTTTCGTCACCTGCAACGCCGACGAACTCCCCAAACACGTCATCGTGCAGGCCGCCGACCGCGCCAATATCTACAAGCGTATCCTGAACGATGCCACCGACGATCTCATGGAAGACCATCCGGCCGACGACCTCTACAACAGCATCTGGACCCGCGAAAAGGTGAATCCCTACCAACTGCCTATCGACTCCGTGCGCGACAGCATCCGCATCGACTGCTCCGGCTTCGTCATGCCCGTCAGAGGACATATCACCTCCAAATTCGGCCCCCGCAAGTATCGCTACCACTACGGCACCGATATCAAACTGCAGACGGGCGACACCATCTACAACTCGTGGGACGGGCAGGTGCGCATTGTGCGCTATGATCCCAAAGGCTACGGCAACTTCGTGGTGGTGCGTCATCCCAACGGACTGGAGACCGTATATGCCCACATGTCGCGTGTGCTCGTGGAGGAAAACGAGCATATCACGGCGGGTGAAGTTCTGGGTCTGGGAGGAAATACCGGCCGCAGCACAGGGCCGCATCTGCACTACGAGATACGCTATCTGGGCAATGCCATGAACACGGAACTCATGCTCGACTACGCCAATTTCTGCATGAAGGACTCCGTCTATACCATCACCAAACGCAACACGTTCTACCACCAGCAGCAACTCAAGGAGATGCAGCAAGCCAAGTATGTCACCGTCAAGTCGGGCGACAACCTCTCCGTGCTTGCGCGCCGCTACGGCACGACGGTGAACCAGCTCTGCCGCCTCAACGGCATCAAGTCCAACAGCGTCATCCGCATCGGCCAGCGCCTGCGTGTGCGCTGATATGCCGGAGTCAGAACTCCGTCTTCTCCATTACAAACAGTTTGTCGCCCCGTCGGACGGTATCGGGGCAGTGCACGCACAGCAAGGTGCCCTGAGGGGCCTCATGTGCGTCGGGTATCTCGGGCTGCTTGCCTGCGGCTTCGAACACGCGTATGGCCGTTGCGGTGCAGTCCAAGGCGCCCGTTGTCTCGCCGGTGACCAGCAGCTCGTCGCCTTCTCTCACCACGCAGGCCTCGACGAGAAACTCCGCAACATGGGGTTTCTGGAAGTAGTTGGTGCACCTGCCGGCATACACTTTCCGGCGTGTGGCTTTGTTGCCGTGGGTGTCGTTCCACTCGCCAAGGCGCTGACCCTGATACCAACCGTCCCAGAAGCCGCGGTTGAAGACGCGTGCCAGACGCTCGTCCCACCGGGCAAAACGCTCTTCTGCCTTGTCGTCGTGGAACTTGCCTTCTTGCCATACGCTGATGGCTTCTTTATAGCATTCTACAACCGTCTTCACGTATTCCGCTCCGCGGGCGCGGCCCTCGATTTTTAGTACGCTGACGCCCGCGTCAAGCATCTTGTCCAAGAAGCGGATGGTCTTGAGGTCTTTGGGCGACATGATGTACTGGTTGTCCACCTCCAACTCCAGGTCCGAGTCCTTGTCTTTTACGATATATCCGCGGCGGCATATCTGGGCGCACGCACCGCGGTTGGCGCTCATGCCGAGGTTGTTGAGACTCAGGTAGCACTTGCCGCTGACGGCCATGCAGAGGGCGCCGTGGCAGAACATCTCAATGCGGAGTTGCTCACCGTTGCGGCCCCTGATGTCCTGCTCCACGATGTCGCGGTGAATCTGCGCCACCTGCTGCATGTTCAGTTCGCGGGCTAGCACCACTACGTCGGCGAACTGTGCGTAAAAACGCAACGCCTCGGTGTTGGCAATGTTGAGCTGGGTGCTCAGGTGCACCTCCACGCCTTGTTGGTTGCAGTATTGCATCACGCTGATATCGCTTGCTATGACGGCGCTGATACCGGCCTGTCGGGCATGGTCCACAATCTGCCGCATGAGGGGCAGGTCTTCGGGGTACATGACGGTGTTGAGGGTGAGGTAGGTCTTCACGCCCGCCTCATTGCAGCGTTGGGCGATGGTGTGCAGGTCGGCGGTGCTGAAGTTGGCACTGCTGCGGGAGCGCATGTTGAGATGCTCAATGCCGAAATAAACGGAGTCGGCGCCGGCGTTGATGGCTGCAGCCAGGCTTTCCCAACTGCCTGCGGGAGCCATGATTTCTATGCGGTGGTTGTCCATGGATGGTGTTGTGTGTTGCAGGCTGCAAAGGTACTCATTCTTTGCTTAACGGGCAAACCGGGCGGCCTCTCCCGCACAAACCGGCCGTCTCCCGTCAGGCTCTTCCTCTTCCCCTACAGGCACCAGCCGTCACCCGCTCCCGAATTGCGCTGCAAAGTTACTGCTTCCCTTGTGCTTTTGTTGGTAAAGATGCAAAAAAAACTTCATAAGGTGAACATCTGCTGGTGGCTGCGTCCGCTGGCGGACTGGGCTTTCTCAGGGGCTGCTGCAGACCTCGGTTGGCGACCCTCCGCGGGGCTCTGATACCCGCATTTTTGCATAAAAATGCAGTTTTCTTCAAAAAAAACATGCCTTTGCTTGTGTAATTCAAAAACTTGTAGTAATTTTGCACGCTTTTTCGGCGCATCATGCCCGAAAGACGATAGTTAACAAATAACATTTAACAATTAACAAGTTAAGTAAATGCCTACAATTCAACAATTGGTTAGAAAAGGAAGAGCAGAACTTCAGGACAAGTCAAAGTCGCCCGCTCTCGACAGCTGCCCGCAGCGTCGTGGCGTGTGTGTCCGCGTGTACACCACCACTCCCAAAAAGCCTAATTCGGCTATGCGTAAGGTGGCACGTGTGCGCTTGACCAACCAGAAAGAAGTGAATGCTTACATTCCGGGCGAAGGACATAACTTGCAGGAGCACTCCATCGTGATGGTGCGCGGCGGTCGTGTGAAAGACCTCCCCGGCGTGCGTTATCACATCGTTCGCGGTACGCTCGATACGGCCGGTGTGGCCAATCGTCTGCAGCGCCGCTCGAAATACGGTGCCAAGCGTCCGAAAGCCAAGAAGTAATATTCCGGCAAACTAACCAACCGCAGGCTGCGTGACTGCACAGATGATTTAACGGGTTGAAGGTTGAGTACTCCCCGATGAGGAGGAAGAAACCGCAGACAACCAAAAGTGAGGGCCGTGCCCTCTGAACTAAACAAAACATTACAACAATGAGAAAAGCAAAACCGAAGAAACGCGTCATCCTTCCGGATCCCGTGTACGGCGAGGTGATGGTGGCCAAGTTTGTGAACCACCTCATGCTGGACGGCAAGAAGAGCACTGCTTACGGTGTGTTCTATACGGCGCTTGAGACCGTGGGCCAGAAGGCTAAGAACGAGGAGAAAACTCCGCTGGAAATCTGGAAACAGGCGCTGAGCAACATCACGCCGCAAGTGGAGGTAAAGAGCCGCCGTATCGGTGGTGCCACCTTCCAGGTGCCGACCGAAATCCGTGCCGACCGCAAGGAGTCCATCTCGATGAAGAACATGATTCAGTTTGCACGCAAGCGCGGCGGTCATTCGATGGCTGAGAAGCTCGCTGCCGAAATCATGGACGCTTACAACAATCAGGGCGGTGCCTTCAAGCGTAAGGAAGACATGCACCGCATGGCAGAAGCCAACCGTGCTTTCGCGCACTTCCGCTTCTGATTTTCCCCCTCCGCATCCCCTCCTTCGGGAGCGGGGTGCGGAAAGCAGAAAAATCATATTATATATAAGGTATTAGTTAAGGATTATAACAATGGCAAAACACGATTTGAAATATAATAGGAATATCGGTATCATGGCTCACATTGATGTTGGTAAGACTACTACTTCAGAGCGTATTCTTTTTTACACCGGCCTTACCCACAAAATCGGTGAGGTGCACGACGGCGCGGCAACCATGGACTGGATGGAGCAGGAGCAGGAGCGTGGTATCACTATTACCTCCGCTGCTACCACCACCTATTGGAACTACCTCGGTGAGAAATACTAAATCAATTTGATAGACACTCCGGGGCACGTCGATTTTACGGTTGAGGTGGAGCGTTCGCTCCGTATCCTGGACGGCGCTGTGGCTGCATTCTGTGCAGTAGGCGGCGTAGAGCCCCAGTCGGAGACTGTGTGGCGTCAGGCGGATAAATATAGCGTGCCCCGCATCTGCTATGTCAACAAGATGGACCGCTCGGGTGCCGACTTCTTCGAGGTTGTCCGCCAGATTCACGATGTGCTGGGTGCTACCCCTTGCCCGATACAGATTCCCGTCGGCGCAGAGGAAACCTTCAAAGGTGTGGTTGATCTCATCAAGATGAAGGCTATCATCTGGCACGACGAGACCATGGGTGCAGAATATGTCGAGGAAGAGATTCCTGCCGACCTGCGTGCCGAGGCCGAGGAGTGGCGCGACAAGATGCTGGAGGCTTGTGCCGAGTTTGACGATGTGGTGATGGAGAAGTTCTTCGACGACCCCTCGCAAATCACGGAGGAAGAAATCCGCAGTGCTATCCGCAAGGGTACGCTCGGCATGAAGATTTATCCCGTTATCTGCGGCTCGTCGTTCAAGAACAAGGGCGTGCAGACCATGCTTGACGCTGTCTGCGCCTACCTCCCGTCGCCGCTCGATACGGAGGTTATAGAAGGCACCGACCCTCGTACCGACAAGCAGATTGCACGCAAGCCCGACGAGAGCGAACCTCTCTGCGCACTCGCCTTCAAGATTGCCACCGACCCCTATGTGGGCCGCCTGTGCTACTTCCGTGTTTATAGCGGCAAGCTCGAAGCCGGCTCCTATGTGTATAACACCCGCTCGGGCAAGAAAGAGCGTATCTCGCGCATCTTCCAGATGCACTCCAACCACCAGAATCCTGTCGAAGTAATCGCTGCCGGCGATATAGGTGCCGGCGTGGGCTTCAAGGATATCCGCACCGGTGACACGCTCTGCTCTGAAGACCATCCTATCGTGCTTGAATCCATTGAGTTCCCCGATCCTGTTATCGGTATCTCGGTAGAGCCCAAGAGCCAGAAGGACCTTGACCGTCTGGGTGTAGGTCTGGCCAAACTTGCCGAGGAAGACCCCACCTTCACCGTCAAGACCGACGAGCAGACGGGACAGACCGTCATCTCCGGTATGGGTGAACTTCACCTTGAGATTATCATCGACCGTCTGCGTCGCGAGTTCAAGGTGGAGTGCAACCAGGGTCGCCCCCAGGTGGCCTACCGCGAGGCTATCACCGCTCCTGTCGAGCTGCGTGAGACCTACAAGAAGCAGTCGGGCGGCCGTGGCAAGTATGCCGACATGATTGTCCGCGTTGAGCCCGCCGACGAAGGCTTCGAAGGATCGCTGCAGTTTGAAGACGTGGTGAAGGGCGGCAACATCCCCAAGGAGTACATCCCTGCTATCGAGAAAGGGTTCCAGAGTGCCATGAAGAATGGCGTTCTCGCCGGTTTCCCCATGGACAAACTCAAGGTTACCGTCCTCGACGGCTCCTTCCACCCCGTGGATTCCGACCAGCTCTCTTTCGAGATTTGTGCCCAGATCGCTTTCAAGAACGCTTGCGCGAAAGCCAAACCCGTACTTATGGAGCCCATCATGAAGATAGAGGTGGTTACTCCCGAAGAGTCTATGGGCGATGTCATCGGCGACCTCAACAAGCGCCGCGGTCAGGTCGAAGGTATGGAAACGGCCCGCACCGGCGCCCGTATCGTGAAAGCCAAGGTGCCCCTGAGCGAGATGTTCGGCTATGTGACAGCCCTGCGTACCATCACCTCCGGACGCGCCACCAGCAGCATGGAGTTCTCGCACTATGCTCCCGTTAGCTCGGCTATCGCCAAGGCGGTGCTGACCGAAGCGGGCGGTCGTGCCGACCTCGTGTGATGCATCCGGCCGGTCACGGCTGTAATTGAAACAACTTATTCAACGGAGCAAGCGGCGAGAAGCCAAGCAAATGACTCTTTGGCTTCACCGCTGCCCCGCAACATACTAACAACAAACACAACAATGAGTCAGAAAATCCGTATCAAGCTGAAAAGCTACGACCACAATCTGGTGGACAAAAGCGCCGAGAAGATTGTGAAGACCGTCAAAGCGACGGGTGCTGTGGTAAGTGGTCCCGTACCTCTGCCCACCCACAAACGTATTTTTACCGTCAACCGTTCGACCTTCGTCAACAAGAAGAGTCGCGAGCAGTTCGAACTCAGCTCCTACAAGCGTCTGATCGACATCTATCAGTCGAATGCCAAGACCGTTGAGGCCCTGATGAAACTGGAACTTGCCAGCGGTGTCAGCGTAGAAATCAAAGTATAACAGACAACGTGTTTGTTTCCATCCGCAAGGATGCGCCTAAGCAACCCCGGGGCAACCCTCCTTGGTTACTCAGGCTTTTCTGCGCGATGGCGAGAACAAACATAAATAATTAACATTTTCTAATTCAACAAAAGAAATGCCAGGATTATTAGGTAAAAAAATCGGAATGACTTCCGTTTTCAGTGCTGATGGCAAGAATATCCCATGCACTGTTATCGAGGCTGGTCCCTGCGTCGTTACGCAGATCAAAACTGTTGAGAAGGACGGCTATCAGGCTGTACAGGTTGGCTTCCAGCCCAAGACGGAGAAGCACACCAACAAGGCCGAGATGGGACACTTCAAGGCAGCCGGCGTTCAGCCTATGGCTCACCTCGCCGAGTTCGATGGTTTCGAGCAGG
Organism: Paludibacteraceae bacterium; assembly: GCA_017464025.1. Lineage (GTDB taxonomy): Bacteria > Bacteroidota > Bacteroidia > Bacteroidales > Paludibacteraceae > Colicola. Next base: position 43,160 of record JAFUEI010000048.1, read on the forward strand.
AGGTGAAGCTCGGTGATACTATCACCGTTGAAATGTTCAAGGAAAACACCTTCGTTGACGTTATCGGTACGTCCAAGGGCAAAGGTTTCCAGGGTGTCGTTAAGCGTCACGGCTTCGGCGGTGTCGGCCAGTCCACCCACGGTCAGGACGACCGCCTGCGTGCCCCCGGTTCGGTTGGTGCATCTTCCTATCCCTCGCGCGTCTTCCCCGGTATGCGTATGGCAGGCCGTATGGGCGGCGACCGCGTCACCGTGCAGAACCTCGCCGTTCTGAAAGTAATCCCCGAATACAACCTGCTCCTCGTCAAGGGCAGTGTGCCGGGCGCAAAGAACTCAATCGTAATCATCAACAAGTAATTCGTCATGGAACTTAGCATTTATAACATCAAAGGCGAGCAGACTGGAAAAAAAGTACAGCTCAGCGACGCAATATTTGGTATCGAGCCTAACAACCATGCCATCTACTTGGATGTTAAGCAGTATCTGGCCAACCAGCGCCAGGGTACCCACAAGTCAAAACAGCGTTCCGAAATCGCAGGCTCGACCCGCAAACTCGGTCGCCAGAAGGGCGGCGGCGGCGCACGACCCGGCGATATCAAATCGCCTGTACGCGTCGGCGGCGGACGTATCTTCGGCCCCGTACCCCGCACCTACGACTTCAAACTCAACAAGAAAGTGAAGCAGCTTGCCCGCAAGTCCGCTCTCTCGCTCCGCGCTTCGCAGGAGCAGATTATCGTGCTCGACCAGCTCAACTTCGAGGCTGCCAAGACCAAGCAGATGGTGGAAATGCTCGCAAATCTGAAAATTTCTGACAAAAAAGCACTTATTATTTTGCCGGTTCAAAATAATTTTGTAATTTTGTCGGCTCGTAATCTGCAAAAGGCGAAAGTCGTTACAGTTAACGAGTTGAACACATACATTATCATGAACTCTAATGTTCTCGTTCTCACCGAAGAGACCGTGGCTGCATTGGAGGGCACTTTTAACGCGTAAGGAGGTTATACTATGGCAATTATTATCAAACCGATCGTCACGGAAAAAATGACCGCCCTTGGCGAAAAGCTCAATCGCTACGGTTTCCAGGTGGAGCGCACTGCTAACAAAGTGGAAATCAAAAAAGCGGTTGAAGAAATGTATAACGTAACGGTGGTGGCTGTCAATACGGCCGTTGTGGCACCGAAAGTGAAGACCCGCTACACCAAGAGCGGTCTCCAAGTGGGTAAAACCAACGCCTACAAGAAAGCCGTCGTTACGCTCAAAGAAGGAGAAACAATTGATTTTTATAGCAACATCTAACTAAAATGGCTGTACGCAAATTGAAACCCTCTACACCGGGGCAAAGACACAAAATTATCGGCGCGTTCGAGACAATTACAGCGAGCGCACCGGAGAAATCTCTTGTGTATGGCGGTCGTAAAACGGGTGGTCGCAACAATACTGGAAAAGAGACCATGCGCTATATCGGCGGCGGACACAAGCAGAAATACAGAGTAATTGATTTCAAGCGCAACAAAGACGGTGTACCCGCAACAGTGAAGACTATCGAATACGATCCGAACCGCTCGGCCCGTATCGCACTGCTCTTCTATGCTGACGGCGAGAAGCGCTACATTCTTGCACCCAATGGGCTGCAGGTAGGTCAAACAGTAATGTCGGGTGCCGATGTGGCTCCCGAAGTAGGCAACGCTCTGCCCATGCAGAACATCCCCCTCGGCACGCTCATCCACAACATTGAGCTCCGTCCCGGGCAGGGAGCGTCTCTCGTGCGCAGCGCCGGCGTGTTCGCACAGCTTGCTTCCCGCGAAGACAAGTATGCTATCGTCAAGCTCCCTTCGGGCGAACTTCGCAAAATCCTTGCTGCCTGCAAGGCCACTGTCGGTGTCGTAGGCAACTCGGACCACGCACTCGAGAAATCGGGTAAGGCTGGTCGCAGCCGCTGGCTCGGTCGCCGCCCCCGCGTTCGTGGCGTCGCTATGAACCCGGTGGATCACCCCATGGGTGGTGGCGAAGGACGTGCCTCCGGCGGTCATCCGCGTTCGAGGAAAGGCTTGTTGGCTAAGGGTTATAAGACTCGCGCTCCCAAGAAGCAGTCGAATAAGTACATTATCGAAAGAAAGAAGAAATAACCTGTAAAATTGAGCAACTATGAGCCGTTCATTGAAAAAAGGACCATTCATCAACCTGAAACTGGAGAAGAAAATTCTTGACATGAATGACAGCGGCAAGAAAACCGTAGTCAAAACATGGTCACGCGCCTCCATGATTTCGCCTGATTTCGTAGGTCATACTATCGCAGTTCACAATGGTAATAAGTTCATTCCGGTTTACGTAACGGAAAACATGGTAGGACACAAGCTGGGCGAGTTCGCCCCCACGCGCACCTTCCGTGGCCACTCCGGCAACCGCAAGTAACACCATTGCAATCATTAACATATTAACACTAAGATTAAAATGGGTGCTAGAAAACATAATTCAGCCGAAGCAAGAAAGGAAGCTCAGAAGAGTCTGTACTTTGCCAAGCTCAACAACGTGCCGACTTCGCCGCGCAAGATGCGTCTCGTCGCAGATATGATCCGCGGTATGGAGGTCAACCGTGCGCTCGGTGCACTGCACTTCTCTACCAAAGAAGCTTCCCGCAAGCTTGAAAAGCTCCTGAAATCCGCCATCTCGAACTGGGAACAGAAGACCGGCAAGAAGGCCGACCAGGAGACATTATATGTAACCAATATCTACGTGGACGGAGGCATGATGCTGAAACGCCTGCAGACCGCCCCCCAGGGACGCGGCTACCGTATCCGCAAACGCTCCAACCATGTTACGATATTCGTAGATACAAAAAATACTAACCAAGAAAACTAACCAGCAAGATGGGACAGAAAATCAATCCAATTAGTAACCGCCTCGGTATTGTCCGCGGATGGGACAGCAACTGGTTCGGCGGAAACAATTACGGTGATACACTGCTCGAAGACAGCAAAATCAGAAAATATCTGAATGCCCGTCTCGCCGAGGCTAGTATTTCCCGTATCGTTATCGAAAGAACTCTGAAACTTGTAACTATTACTGTCTGCACTGCTCGCCCCGGTTATATCATCGGTAAGGGTGGACAAGAGGTTGACAAACTGAAGGAGGAACTTAAGAAAATTACCGACAAGGATGTTCAAATCAACATCTTCGAGGTAAAGCGTCCTGAACTCGACGCCGTCATCGTGGCTACCAAGATCGCCCGCCAGCTCGAAGGCAAAATCGCCTATCGCCGCGCTGTTAAGCAGGCTATCGCTTCCACCATGCGTATGGGGGCCGAGGGTATCAAAGTACAGGTCAGCGGCCGTCTCAATGGTGCTGAAATGGCACGCAAGGAAATGTACAAGGAAGGACGTACTCCGCTCCACACGCTCCGCGCCGACATCGACTATTGCCATGTGGGTGCACTGACCAAAGTGGGAATGATTGGCGTCAAGGTTTGGATTTGCCGTGGTGAAGTCTATGGCAAGAAAGACTTGGCTCCCCAGTTCTCACAGAAGCAGGAAGGTCGTCCCGAGCGTCGCGGAGGCGAACGTCGCGAGCGTCGCGATGGCGAACGCCGCGGCTTCCGCAGAAACAATAAATAAGTTTAACCGAACAGTAGATGCGTAATTATGTTACAACCGAAAAAGACTAAATTCCGCCGTTCGCAGAAAGGCCGTATCAAGGGCAATGCCCAGCGCGGCAACGAACTGGCTTTCGGCTCGTTTGGCATCAAGAGCCTCGGCACAATCTGGCTCACTGGTCGCCAAATCGAAGCTGCCCGTGTCGCCGTGACACGTTACATGCAGCGTCAAGGTCAAGTGTGGATCCGCGTGTTCCCCGATAAACCCATCACCAAGAAACCTCTCGACGTTCGTATGGGTAAAGGTAAGGGCGCACCCGAAGGATTCGTGGTCCCCTTGGCTCCCGGACGTATCATCTTCGAAGTGGACGGCGTGCCCTACGAAGTGGCTAAAGAAGCCCTCCGTCTCGCTGCGCAGAAACTTCCTATCACAACCAAATTCGTCGTTCGTCGCGACTATGATCCAACCCAAAATGTGTAAGGACTTATGAAAACAAGCGAAATCAAAGAACTCACCACTGCTGAGATTCAGGAACGCCTTGCTACCGAAAAAGAGCATCTCGTCCGCATGAAACTGAACCACAGCATCTCTCCGCTCGATAACCCCTTGCAGATCAGGGAGGCTCGTAAGACCATCGCTCGGCTCAACACCGAGCTCCGTCAGCGGGAATTAACCAAATAACACAGCAATCAAGATGGAAACAAGAAATCTAAGAAAAGAGCGTGTGGGCGTTGTTACCAGCGACAAGATGGACAAGACCATCACCGTTGCTGTCAAATGGAAAGAGAAACACCCCATCTATGGCAAATTCGTCAACAAGACGAAGAAGTACCATGTTCACGACGAGAACAACGAGTGCGGCATCGGCGATACCGTCCGCATTATGGAAACTCGTCCGACGAGCAAAACAAAACGTTGGCGTTTAACTCAAATCATCGAAAGGGCTAAGTAATTATGATACAGCAAGAATCAAGACTTACAGTTGCGGACAACTCCGGTGCCAAAGAAGCACTCTGCATCCGCGTTCTGGGCGGAACCAAGAAGCGTTACGCCACCCTCGGTGATACCATCGTTGTCGCTGTCAAGGGCGTTATCCCCTCCAGCGAAATGAAGGACGGCACCGTTAGCCGCGCCATCGTTGTACGCGTCAAGAAGGAAGTGCGCCGCGCCGACGGCAGCTACATCCGCTTCGACGACAACGCATGCGTCCTCATCAACAACGCCGGCGAACTCCGTGGCAGCCGTATCTTCGGCCCCGTTGCACGCGAGCTCCGTCAGACCAACATGAAAATCGTTTCTCTCGCACCCGAAGTGCTCTAAATTTTTACAGAAATGGCAAAGTTACATATCAAAAAAGGTGACATCGTCTATGTGAACGCAGGTGCTTCCAAGGGCAAGACCGGCCGAGTGCTGGAAGTGCTCGTAGAGAAACAGCGCGCTATCGTAGAGGGCGTCAACATGGTGTCCAAGAGCACCAAACCCAATGCCAAGAACCCGCAGGGCGGCATCGTTAAACAGGAGGCTCCCATCCATATCTCCAACCTCAACCCCGTTGAGGACGGAAAGCCCGTTCGCATCGGACGCGTGCTCAAGGATGGAAAACTCGTTCGTGTATCCAAAAAATCAGGAAAGGAACTCTGACAATGAATACAGCAAGCTTGAAACAGGACTATCAGGAGCGCATCGTTCCCGTCCTCATGAAAGAATTCGGTTACACTACAGTGATGCAGTGCCCCAAGCTTGAGAAGATTGTTCTCAACCAGGGTCTCGGCGAGGCTGTGGCCGACAAGAAGATTATCGACGTCGCTCTTCAGGAGATGACCCTTATCGCCGGCCAGAAAGCTGTTGCCACTCTTTCCAAGAAAGATATCTCCAACTTCAAGGTTCGTAAGAAAATGCCTATCGGCGTGCGCGTCACCCTCCGCGGAGAGCGTATGTACGAATTCCTGGAGCGTCTCGTGCGCGTGGCTCTGCCCCGTATCCGCGACTTCAAGGGTATCAACAGCAAGATGGACGGCCGTGGCAACTACACACTCGGCATCACCGAACAAATCATCTTCCCCGAAATCAACATTGACAACATTACCAAACTCCTTGGTATGAACATCACCTTCGTCACTACGGCCAGCACCGACGAGGAAGGTTTCGCTCTGCTCCGCGAGTTTGGCTTACCCTTCAAAAAATAAGAGAGTATGGCAAAACAATCAATGGTTGCACGCGAAGTAAAGCGTCAGAAGCTGGTTGCCAAATACGCTGCCAAGCGTGCCCAGCTCCTCAAGGACGGTGACTACGAAGGACTGCAGGCTCTGCCTAAAAACGCCTCACCCGTCCGCCTGCACAACCGCTGCAAAATCACCGGACGTCCCAAAGGATATATGCGCCAGTTCGGTCTGTCGCGTATCCAGTTCCGCGAGATGGCTTCCAAGGGACTCATCCCCGGCGTGAAAAAAGCCAGCTGGTAACACACACACAGATTGTTCAACGGTTCGATTGTTTGACGGTTTGAATGTACCGCAGTCAAACTGTCAGACAGTCAAACGGAACAACATAATAGTAATTAACAATTAAATATTGTCCCGACAGGCGGGATTAATTTAACAATTATGACAGATCCAATCGCAGATTATCTGACTCGGCTCAGAAATGCAATCAAGGCAGGCCACCGCGTTGTTGAGGTGCCCGCTTCGAATCTGAAGAAAGAGATCACGCGCATCTTGTTCGAGAAAGGATACATCCTCTCCTACAAGTTTGTCGAAGATGGTCCCCAGGGCACTATCAAAATCGCCCTCAAGTATGATCCTGTTAACAAGGTTAACGCGATCAAGAGTTTGCAACGTGTTTCGACACCCGGTTTGCGCCAGTATGTAGGCTATCGTGAGATGCCCCGCGTACTCAACGGCCTCGGTATCGCCATCCTCTCCACTTCCAAAGGAGTGATGACCGACAAAGAGGCGGTAGGACAAAAACTCGGTGGCGAAGTTATTTGTTACATCTATTAATCTTTAGGAGGAACAGTTATGTCAAGAATAGGTAAATTGCCAATCGCTATCCCCGCAGGTGTAACCGTAACCGTCAGCAACGACAACGTTGTCACCGTCAAAGGTCCCAAGGGCGAACTCTCCCAGCAGGTGGACCCCCTCATCTCCGTTAACGTAGAAGGCGCTGTTTGCCACGTCACCCGTCCCAACGACGAGAAAGAGTCGCGCGCAAAACACGGCCTCTATCGCGCCCTTATCCACAATATGGTTGTAGGCGTTTCGGAAGGCTATAAAAAAACACTCGAACTCGTCGGTGTAGGCTACCGCGTCGAAGCACAGGGACAAATCCTCAACTTCTCGCTCGGCTATACACACCCCATCTATCTCGGCCTCCCCAAAGAAGTCAAGGTGGAAACCAAGAGCGAGCGCAACCAGAACCCCCTTGTTATCCTCGAGTCTGCCGACAAGCAGCTTCTCGGCCAAATCTGCGCCAAGATACGCTCCTTCCGCAAACCCGAACCCTACAAAGGTAAAGGTATCAAGTTCCAGGGTGAAGTACTTCGTCGCAAGGCTGGTAAATCGGCTGGTAAATAATCTTTAAACGTAAGTGTTATGATTCAGAAAATAGCAAGAAGACTCAGAATCAAAGCTCACATCCGTACGAGCGTAAGTGGTACGGCTGAGCGTCCCCGTTTGAGCGTATTCCGCAGCAACAGCCAGATTTACGCACAAGTGATTGACGACACCAAGGGTGTCACTCTCGCTTCGGCTTCGTCTCTCGGAATCAAAGATAAAATCACCAAGAGCGAGAAAGCCGCACAAGTAGGCAAACTCATCGCCGAGGCTGCCAAGAAAGCTGGCGTTGAGGCTGTCGTTTTCGACCGCAACGGCTATCTCTATCACGGACGTGTTAAACAACTGGCCGACGCCGCACGCGAAGCCGGTCTTAAATTCTAAAGCAATATGGTAAACAATATGAATCGCGTTAAAAACGTAGGCGACGTCGAACTCAAAGAGCGCCTCGTGGCCGTAAACCGCGTAACCAAAGTTACCAAGGGTGGCCGTACATTCACGTTTGCTGCCATCGTTGTTGTAGGTAACGAAGACGGTATCGTTGGCTGGGGCCTCGGCAAGGCAGGTGAAGTTACCGCCGCTATCCAGAAGGGTACGGAGGCTGCCAAGAAGAACCTCATCAAAGTTCCCGTTCGCAAGGGTACCATCCCTCACGAGCAACTCGCCAAATTCGGCGGCGCACAGGTCTATCTCCAGCCCGCCAGCCATGGTACCGGTGTCAAAGCCGGTGGCGCCATGCGTGCCGTGCTCGAGTCGGTGGGTGTTACCGACGTGCTCGCCAAATCCAAAGGCTCGTCCAACCCCCACAACCTCGTCAAGGCTACCATCCTTGCCCTCAGCGAGATGCGCGACGCCAATATGGTCGCTCAGAACCGCGGTGTAAGTCTCTCTACTGTGTTTAACGGATAATAACGAAAGGAGTAATCTATGGCAACTATCAAAATTCAGCAGGTGCGCAGCATCATACGCTGCCCCAGAGTTCAGAAAGACACCATGCATGCTCTCGGACTCCGTAAAATGAACGCTGTGGTCGAGCACGAAGCCACCCCCGCTATCCTCGGTATGGTGGACAAAGTAAAACACCTCGTCAAAGTAATCGATTAAATGAACCATGGGAACTCTTTCGCAACGGTAGGGTACGACGGACTCTCCGCCACCCCTGCCTGCGAAGCCCCAAGAAAACATCCAAATCAATATGGAACTTAACAATTTGACACCGGCAGCAGGATCTGTCAAGACAGCGAAACGCATCGGTCGAGGTGCAGGTTCGGGTCTCGGGGGAACTTCTACGCGCGGTCACAAAGGCGCCAAGTCGCGTTCGGGCTATTCCAAGAAAATCGGCTTCGAAGGCGGTCAGATGCCTATCCAGCGCCGTCTGCCCAAGTACGGATTCAAAAACATCAACCGTGTGGAGTACAAGGCCATCAACATCGCCACTCTTCAGGCTCTCGCCGATGCGCAGAAACTCGAGAAGATTGGCATACAGGAACTTATCAATGCTGGCTTCATCCACAAGTCGATGCTCGTCAAGATTCTTGGCAACGGACAACTTACCGCTAAACTGACAGTAGAAGCCAACGCTTTCTCCAAATCGGCGGAAGAAGCTATCACGGCCGCTGGCGGAACTGTCGTAAAACTCTAAACAACAATGAAGAAATTCATCGAAACAATCAAAAATATCTGGAAGATTGAAGATCTCCGCAACCGGCTGCTCACGACCCTTCTGTTCGTGCTTATCTATCGTTTCGGATCCTTCGTCATTCTCCCCGGTATTGATCCTACTGCCTTGACTGCACTCCGTGCCCAGACGCGCGGAGGCTTGATGGCCCTGTTGGATATGTTCTCTGGTGGCGCGTTCTCCAACGCCTCCATCTTTGCACTCGGTATCATGCCCTACATCTCGGCAAGTATCGTCATCCAGCTCCTCACCATCGCTGTGCCCTACTTCCAGAAGATGAGCCGCGAAGGCGAGAGCGGACGTATGAAGATGAACCAGATTACACGCTACCTCACGGTCGCCATCCTTCTGTTCCAGGGGCCCAGCTATCTGGTCAACCTCTCCGTGCAGATGGCTCAGGCAGGAACTTCGCTCGCAATCGGATTCAACTGGTTCACTATCTCATCCACCATCCTCCTCTGCGCAGGATCCATGTTCGTCATGTGGCTCGGTGAGCGCATTACCGACAAGGGGGTCGGAAACGGCATTTCCTTCATCATCCTTATCGGTATTATCGCACGCTTCCCCGGCGCTGTCGTACAGGAGTTCTCCTCGCGCCTCAACGAGGCCGGCGGCGGACTGATTGTGTTCCTGCTCGAAATCATCCTGCTTCTGGTGGTCTTTGCTGCCGCTATCGCTCTTGTACAGGGTACACGCAAAATCCCCGTACAGTACGCTAAGCGGATTATAGGTAACAAGCAGTATGGCGGCGTGCGGCAGTATATTCCCCTCAAGGTCAATGCTGCCAATGTGATGCCTATCATCTTCGCACAGGCCATCATGTTCATTCCTATCAGCATCGTCGGATTCTCCGCTTCTGAAAGTGCAGGGGCTTTCACCCGCGCTTTCATGGACAACACCGGATTCTGGTACAACCTCGTGTTCGCACTCCTTATCATCCTGTTCACCTACTTCTACACTGCCATTATCATCAACCCCACCCAGATGGCTGAGGACCTCAAACGCAATAATGGCTTCATCCCCGGCGTCAAACCCGGCAAGAAGACGGCTGAATACATTGATACCATCATGTCGCGCATCACGCTGCCCGGAAGTATCTTCCTCGCACTCGTGGCTATCCTCCCCGCTTTCGCCCGCATCGCTGGCGTCAGCCAAGGATTCGCGCAGTTCTTCGGCGGCACCTCGCTGCTGATTATGGTCGGAGTGATTCTGGACACGCTCCAGCAGATTGAGAGCCACCTGCTGATGCGCCACTACGACGGATTCTTCGAGTCCGGCATGCGCATCAAAGGACGCTCAGGTGCAATGGCATATTGATTTCTTGTTACGATGATCTTTCTCAAAACAGACGAGGAAATTGAGCTGATGCGTGAAAGCAACCTCATCCTGGGCAAGGCCTTGGCAGAAGTCGCCAAGGCCATTGCCCCGGGAGTCACTACCGCACAGCTCGACAGGATTGCCGAGGAGTTTATCCGCGACAACGGAGCCATCCCCTCCTGCAAAGGATATGAAGGCTATCCTGCCACCCTCTGCACCTCTGTCAACGAACAGGTGGTGCACGGTATTCCCTCTGATAAAGTGGTGCTGCGCGACGGCGACATTATCTCCGTGGATACCTGCGTTCTCAAGAACGGATTCCATGGCGATTCGGCCTACACCTTCCCCGTCGGGGAAGTGACCCCGGAGGTGATGCAGCTGCTCCGCACTACCAAAGAGTGCCTCATGCTCGGTATCAGCCAGGCCGCTACAGGACGGCGTATCGGAGATATCGGAGCCACCATACAAAACCATGCCGAGAAGGCTGGCTATCAGGTGGTACGCGAGTTTATCGGACATGGCATCGGACGCGACATGCACGAAGACCCCGAAGTCCCCAACTACGGGCGCAGAGGCAACGGCATCGTCCTCAAGTCCGGAATGGTCATTGCCATCGAACCTATGGTCATGTCCGGACGACGCAACGTCATCATCGAGAACGACGGTTGGACCGCAAGGGCGGCCGACCGCAAACCGGCTGCACACTACGAACTCTCTGTCGCAGTGCGCAATGGCAAAGCCGACGTCCTCTCCACGTTCGACTATATCAAAGAGGTACTCGGAGACAGATTCATCTGACCCTAACGTCTAACAATTGATTGATATGGCAAAGCAGACAGCAATTGAAA
>JAFUEI010000049.1 GCA_017464025.1 Paludibacteraceae bacterium
CTGCGGGTCTCCACTGGAGACCCGCTTCGTCGAGGCGTGGCTGAGGTCGGGGTGCCCGTCCCGGGCAACCCGACCATACGCCCGCCTAAACTCTCCTTCACCTGCAAGGTCTATAGAATCTATAAACTCCATAGACTTCATAGCCTCTATAGCCTCTCTCTCCCATCAACAAGGCACCGCTCTGATAATCAGCGCGGTGCCATTGGTAAACTTTCTTTCTCTTCATTTTCAATCACTTAGTCTGAACCGGCATAAGGAGAAGATAGGGTGTTGGTAATGGGAAGCCCGTGTGAAGAATCTTCCCGAAGTTTACCAATTTTGCTTCATACGTTATGCAGCAGAGAGGGGCAACATGTTGCCCCTCCCACTGGCAGAGCCATTTACTGGTCATACGGGGCGGCACTTGTTGCGGAGCCAGTCGGCCTCGTCGGCACGGAGGAGGGGACATACCTCGTCGGCAACACGCCGGTGATAGGCATTAAGCCAAGCCCGCTCGTGCTCCGTAAGCAGCGACATCTCGATGAGCGTGGTGTCGTAGTAGCAGAGCGTAAGCGTCTCCCAGCAGAGCCAGTTGTCATCGGTGGTGCGGGCATCGGTGAGCGGGGCCTCCGTTACAGCCACCAGATTCTCTATACGAACCCCCCACTTGCCGGTGCGGTAGATGCCCGGCTCGTCGGAGCAGATGTTGCCCGGCTGTAGCACGGTGGGATTGTTGTCGGTGCGCACATTCTGCGGTCCCTCGTGACAACCGAGGAAATGGCCGACACCATGACCGGTGCCATGCCCGTAAGTGATACCTGCCTGCCACATGTACTGCTTGGCCAGCGCATCGAGCTGGTTGCCGCGCGTGCCGCGCGGCCAGTGGATATCGCCTAACGCGATATGCCCTTTGAGGACGTAGGTGTAGTCCAACTTGGCCTGTTCGGGAATAGCTCCGCCTAACCACACCGTACGCGTGATGTCGGTGGTGCCGTCCAGATACTGTCCGCCGGAGTCGAGGAGGAGCATCCCCTCGGGCCGCACGACAGCACAGTCGGCCGGCGTGGCCTCATAGTGGACGATGGCACCGTTGCCCTGATAGCCGGCAATGGTGCCGAAGCTCTCCACCACGAAGTTCTCACCCATCATGCGGAAGCTGTGGAGCTTCTCCATGAGGTCGTATTCGGTAGGCGTGGCACCGTTGGCAAAAGCATCCTCCTCAAGCCACTTGAAGAAACGCGTCAGCGCTACGGCATCCTGCCGCATAGCCTTGCGCTCCCCCTCCAGCTCAACAGGGTTCTTCCTGCTCTTCATCACGAGTACGGGCGACTGCACGTCCAGCTTGCGGCACTCGGTCGGTATAGCCTCATAGAGAGCGCGGTTGAGCCGTGCCCCGTCGAAGAGAACAACGCTGTCGTGAGGCAGCAGACGCAGGGCGGCGAAGATGTTCTCATAGTCTTGCACAGCGATATGATGTCCGATGAGGTAACGCAACGCTTCAGGCGTAAGTTTCTCAGGCGCGACGAAGAGGGTGCAGGCTTCTTTCTCGACCAGCACATAGCTGATGACTACCGGATTGAAGTCCACATCCAATCCGCGGATATTGAGCAGCCAGGCTATCTCGTCGAGAGCGGAGATGACCATGGTGTCGGCCTTTCGGCGGGCGAATTCGGCCCTGAGGCGGGCGAGTTTGCTCTCCGTGCTTTCGCCGGCATACTGCTCTTTGTACTCATAGAGGGGCACCTGCGGTATGGCAGGGCGGTCTTCGGTCCAGAGCTGACGGATGAAGTCGATGCTGTGCAAGCGAAGTCCGGCTTCTGCCAGTTCGGCCTCCCATGCGGCATACGCCTTGACGGAGAACATCTCGGGATTGAGCCCCACCGTATCACCCTGCCGGAGATTGAGGCAGAGCCACTGCGGAATGGAGGGCGTATCGATATCGCTTTCGCGCATAAGCGTGACGCCGGTGCCGGCCAGCTCTTTCTCAGCCTGCAGATAGTAGCGCGAATCGGTCCAGAGGAAAGCCTCGCCGAGCGTCACCAGCACGGTGCCGGTCTCGCCCTTGAAGCCGGAGAGCCAGGTGGTCTCTTTCCAGTGGTCAGCCATGTATTCGGATGCGTGCGGGTCGGTGCCGGGCACGATGTAAGCAGCCAGCTGATGCTGCTTCATAAGGCTGCGCAAGGCAGCTATGCGTTCTTTAGGAGTGGTCATAGAATTGGGAAATTGGGGAATTGGGGAATTGGGGAATTGGGGAATTCTTATCCTCGCTTTGCTCGGAACAATCGGCAAAGCCGTGGGGGAATTGGGGAGTTGGGGAGTTGTTGAATTGTTGAATTATTGAATTGATGAGTTGTAAAACTGAGCTACTTCTCATCAAGGCCGTAGAGGAAGTCATAGAGGTTACTGCGGGAGACTCCTTCGCGGGGAATGACGAGGATGGTGTCGTCACCGGCAATCGTGCCGAGGATGTAGGCCGAGCCACGGTCGTCGATGTCGTAAGCAACGGCATTGGCATAGCCAGGGCGCGTCTTGACGACAGCGAACTGTCCGCAGAAGTCGATACTGCGTACGGACATACGCGCAATCTCGCTGTCCATACCGAGCACTTTCTTCTCCACCACAGGATTGGCCGGAATGATGTAGCGCACTTTGCCGTCGGGCAGCACCTTCTTCTCAGCGCAGAGGTCGCGCAAGTCGCGGCTGAGCGTGGCCTGCGTGGTTTCAATTCCCTGCTGGGAGAGGGCTTTGGTAAGCTGTTCCTGACTGACAATTATCTGCGCATTCAGTATGGCTGCAATGGTGCGCAGCCGCTTCGTTCGTGCATTCATACGACGGGAAGACAGTAGTGTAAACGTGTTTTTTGAAGGGAGGAAACTTCTATACATTCCGCTTGGCAAAGAACCGGCGGCATCAGTACTGGGCGGCATCGTACACCTCATCAGCCACCTCTGCCCCTTTGAGTTTCTCTATCAGGCAGAAAGCGAAGTCGGAACTCAGCCCGGGTCCTTTGGCGGTGATGACGTTCTTTGACTCCACCACCAGTCCGCCTACATAACTCTCACCCAGTGCCTCTTCAAATCCCGGGTAGCAGGTGGCCTGCTTTCCTTCCAGAATACCGAGTTTGCCGAGCACAGCGGGGGCGGCACAGATGGCGGCAATCATACCTCCGGCATCGTTGTGAGTCCGAAGCAGGTTGCACAACTCTTCATGATCGCCCAACATGACACCTCCACCGGGGAGTATCAACATACCGGTATCGGCGAAAGCAATGTCGGCGAAGAGAGCGTCGGCTTTGACTGTGATGCCATGTGCACCGTTTACCTGCAGATTGCCGGTCATACTTACCGTTGTCAGCTCGACACCTGCACGACGAAGCAGGTCGATTGTGGTAACAGCCTCAATCTCCTCGAAGCCGTTGTCAAGAAAGAGATAATTCATATATAAAATAACCCCTCCGGCCTCCCCACAGGGGAGGAGTGCAACATTATTAGGAGGGCGTTGCTTTATTTCAATTTGAACTTGTAGGTTATCGTGCCTATCACGTCGGAAGTTCCTTCCGAGAAGACGGCCTTCTGCGCGGCCGCAATAGCCGCCCGCTGGGTCTCCTTGTCGGAGATAGTGGTGCCGGAGCCTACAGTTGCGGAGATAACCTTTCCGGCAGCATTGACGCGGATGCTGACTACGACAGTGCCTTCCTGCGTGCCCGTATAAACGGGCGAGGCCAAGCGGCCGTTGAGGCTGCGACCATTGAGCGACCACGTGTTGCCGCCCGACGAGCCCTGACCGACGGGATTGCCTTTGGTGGAAGAAGCCCCTTCGGAGCCGTTGCCGCCCTGTTGGGTACCGGCCTGTCCGAAGAGCGAACCGAGACGGTTGGCCTTGTCGATAGCCTCCTGCTCGCGTGCACGCTGTTCGGCCAAGGCTTTCTCCTTGGCGATACGCTCGGCCTCAAGGCGGGCCTGCTCTTCCTTCTGTTTGCGGATGCGCTCTGCCTCCTCGGCCTGACGGCGCTTCTCCTCTTCCTTCTTCTGCCTGGCCAGTGCGAGCGCCTCTTCGTCTTCCTGCGTCAGATACTCGTTGTCGGAAGGTGCTGCAGGAACGGGCGGCGGGGCCACATTGGGAGCGGCCACGGCGGCGGGGGTCTCCGTGTAGTCACCACCTCCGAGGTCGGCATCGCCGAAGGACACCATGATACCCTCGTCCTCCTCCGTATGCGGTCTGTCCACATAGACAAACCAGAGTAGCAGGAAAAGCAACAGCATGAAGACTGCCGAGCCGATGACGCCGTATATTTTCGATTTGGATTCTTTCATACCTTACGGAGGAGCCGCAGCCCCCGGCTATTTCTTCGTGGCGATTACAATCTTCATCTTGTGCTGGTTGGCGATGTCGAGCACGCGCACAACCTCCTTATAAGCAATGTCTTGGTCGGCATGGAGCGCGATATAGGCGGCGGAGTCACCCCCAATCTGCTGCACGAGATAGGGCTCCAGCTCTTCAGGCAGAATCTGCACCGCCTTGCGCTTTCCCATAGCCACGGAATAGTTGCCCAACTCGTCGATATTGACCTTGGCCACCACCTGCTTCGTGTTGGTCTTCGCCCGTGACTGCGGAAGATTGATTTTGATATCGTTAGGCGACGACATGGTGCTCGCCATGACGAAAAAGAGCAGGAGCAGGAAGATAAGGTCGGTCATGGACGACATCGAGAACGTAGCCTCCACTTTGTTTCTTCGCTTGAGTGCCATAATGATAAGCGGTTATGCAGGTTCGTTGAGCAGGTCCATAAACTCCATGGTGCGTCCTTCGAGCTGGCGGACTACCGAGTCGATACGCGCCACGAGATAGTTGTAGGCAAAGATGACAAGGATGCCGACGATAAGACCTCCGATAGTGGTGACCATAGCCTGATACATACCCTCGCTGAGGGCGGCAAGCTCGATGACTCCGGACTCGCTGCCAGCCATATTATAGAAGGTCTGCACCATACCTATGACGGTACCGAGGAAGCCGAGCATCGGTGCTCCGGCGGCAATCGTAGCCAGAATAACGAGGTTCTTCTCCAGCTTGGCGACCTCGAGATTACCGACATTCTCGACGGCGACCTGCACATCGTTCATCGGACGTCCGATGCGCGTGATGCCCTTCTCCACCATGCGTGCGGTAGGCGTATCGGCCTGCTTGCAGAGATTGAGAGCCGAGTCTATCTTGCCATCGTGGATATAGTCTTTTATCCGGTCCATAAACGACTTGTCTTCTTTGCCGGCCTTGTGAATGATGACAAGACGCTCGATGAAGAGATAGACAGCCACAGCCAGCAACACAGCCAGGACGACCATTATCCAGCCGCCATAGGCTGCCATCGTCCAGAGATTCATGGGTTCTTGTGCGGCAGTGTCGAGCATCTGCTCAGCCGCATACGAAGTGTCGATTTGAAGAAGCATATTGGTAAAAGTTTATCGTTAATTCAGAATCAGTTCAGGCAGGCTCTATACTGCCGTATGGTCTCTTCGATACCAAGATAAAGCGCATCGGAGATAAGGGCATGGCCAATGGAGACTTCATCGACCCACGGGAAGGCCTGCAAGAAGGGACGGAGATTGAGCAGGTTGAGGTCGTGACCTGCATTGAGGCCCAGCCCCAGTTCGCGTGCCTTCTCCGCCGCGGGGCGATACATCGCCAAAGCCGCCTGCGGGTCATGGGGGTAGCGTTCGGCATAGGGTCCGGTGTAGAGTTCGACGCGGTCGGCTCCTGCCTCGCGGGCATACTCCACCATCTGCGGGTCGGCATCGACAAAGATGCTCACACGGATACCGGCTTGCCGGAAGGTAGCGACTATAGGGCGGAGGGCGGATAGATGAGTGCGGGTATCCCAACCGTGGTTGGAAGTAATCTGCTCAAGAGCGTCAGGCACGAGGGTGACCTGCGCGGGCGAGGCTTGGAGGACGAGTTCTACAAAGTCGGGACGGGGGTTGCCTTCGATATTGAATTCTGTGGAAACCAAGTCTTTGAGCAGCAGGACATCTTTGCGGGTGATATGACGCTCATCGGGCCGCGGATGAACCGTGATGCCCTGCGCACCGAAGCGCTCGCAGTCAACAGCAAAGCGCTCAACATCGGGCAGATTGCCGCCGCGCGCATTGCGCAGGGTAGCCACCTTATTGATATTCACACTCAGCCGGGTCATAAAATATTTTTGTCTTTGTTGCAGATGCGGACGATGACGTCCGCATTCCCAAACGGCTGCACTCCCTGACGGCTGCAAAGGTACAAAAAATATCTGATACTGCAACGCCGCCCAAAATAAAATCAGGACAATGCATCAAAAAAGTTACACCATGCAGACGAAAAACAAGACAAGACAAGACAAGACAATACCACATCTCTACCCGAAAGATTGCCGGAGAAGACCGGATGCATTTGACGAGCCCCCCCAAAAAAGACGAAACTTGCGTATTTGGGAAAGTTATCGTAACTTTGCAGCCAACAAAGAAAAAGGCGGCCGACCGGAAGGGTCTTTCCCTGAAGAGGCAGCCCAAAAGGACAACAAGACAGCGATGACAATAGCAGTATTTGGCAACTGGTACAAGCGCTCAACGTTAGAAGAAGTGGCTCATGTGCTCGATTTCATGGAGAGCCGTGGCGTGGAAGTGCTGCTGGCCCAAGAACTTCGCGACGAGATGAACCTGCGGGAGAAATATGCTCCCTACTCTTCGGACACCAAGAAATATGTGGATTTTGCGCTATCAATAGGAGGCGACGGGACTTTCCTCTACACCGCCTCGATGATAGGCGAGCGGAGCATCCCCATCTTAGGCATCAACTGCGGGCGTTTAGGCTTTCTGGCCGATGTACAGACCAGCGAAGTGGACTTCGTGCTGGACCAATTGGTGCAGAACAACTACACCATCGAGCAGCGGCAGCAACTGATGGTGACCCCGAGCTACGGCGGTCACATAGAGCATCCTTTCGCCCTCAACGAAGTGGCCGTGCTGAAGCAGGAGCTCAGTTCGATGATTGGCGTGGAAGCCAGCGTAAACGGCGAGTTGCTGAACTACTACAAAGCCGACGGCTTGGTGATATCCACCCCTACAGGCTCAACAGCCTACAACCTGTCAGCCGGCGGCCCGCTGATGATGCCACAAACCAAGAGTCTGATTCTCACCCCGATTGCCACTCATGCGATGAATGTACGGCCCATCGTGATACCCGACGACTGGAGCATCAACCTGCGCGTAAAGAGCCGTAGCCACAGCTATCTGCTCTCCGTGGACGGACGAAGCTACGCAATGAAAGAAGACGTGACACTCCATATAGAAAAAGCGCCTTACACCGTCAAGTTAGTGCAGATAGGCAATAATTCGTTTATCAAGTCGCTGAAGGACAAGCTGGCATGGGGAATGTGAATGAATAGTGAATAGCGAATAGAGAATAATGGAGATTGCATCATAACAAACGACTAACAACGACTAACAATCATACCTAACAACATAACAATCATACCTTATGAAAATGAAAAGGACTTTATTTGCAATGGCGGCAGGACTGCTGAGTCTGACCGCAACAGCCGCCGAGTGGAACAACGACCTGCACATAGCCGCAGGCCCCTTCTCCGGCCCCAACATGGCGGCCGTATTTTTCGGCAACGACATCCTGAAAGCCGCCGATGCCCAAGCTGCCGCCAACGTGATGATGGCCAATCAGCAATTCTTCGGCCACTACAGCCTGGAATATCATCACCAAACAATCCCCTGGCTGGAAGTAGGTGCCAAGCTGACTTATGAATACAACGGCTTCGACCTGATGTATCACGGCAACAACGACCCGATAGTGGAAACCGTCCTGCTGACAGGCTCCAACTACACACTGGAGAACAAACTGCTCGGCCACAGCGACGCCCGCCTGTTCACCGCCGCCGTGAGTCTGCACTTCACCTATGTGAACACCCGTATCGTGAAGGTTTATTCGGGCCTTGACCTCGGCATCGGCTTTGCCGACTGGCAGCGCAGCAAGATGTGGGACGGCAATATACCGGCTGCGGCGAAAGCCGATCCCAACGTGCAGCAGATTGACGACATCCTGACAGGTATCAACAACCTGAAGAACTTCTACGTGATACCCGCTTTCGACATAGTGCCGGTAGGCGTGAAAGTAGGCGGCCGCTGCTACGGTCTGGCCGAGATAAACATCGGCACGGATGCGCTCATCAAGTTAGGCTTTGGCGTGCGTTTCCTCTAACCAATGCAACGCATGGACGTCACACACCGACAATTCCGCCTGTTCATACTCCTTGCCTGCGCCGGGCTAAGCAGCCTCTGCGCAGCCCAGAGCACCCCTTTCGGCAAAGGGGTGTTCCGCTATGCCCCCTACGGGCACTCGCTGTTAGCGGACGAGCATCCCTACTTCGTCCGCTTTGATGCAGGCTGGCAGACCAACCACCCCGAATGGGACTGGGGACAAACGGGCAAAGCGATGCGTGTGAGCACCTTCGGCGTATTCGGCATCAACCTACCTCTCTGGAGGGGCGACATCCGAAGCGAGCAATATGCCCTGAGCGTGACATGGCCCGTAAGCGCCACGATATGGTTGGACCTTGGCGAACCCGTGACTGCACCGGTGGTCAACCAAGACTGGCGCATCAGTCTGCCCGTCTGCACATTTCTGCACCGTCTCAACCGCGGCTTTGTGCAGAACTATTCGGTGACTTTCGCCCTCTTCAAACACGAGAGCACGCATATCGGCAACGAGCTGGTGCTGCAACACACAGACCAAGGCTATCCGCTGCGCCGCGTAAACGTAAGCTACAACTACTCAGAATACGTCTTCACCCTCAACGATCCGGAAAACTTCCGCGAGCAGGCACACACCTTCCGGGCAGGCCTGATGCTGCTCTGGAACTGGAAGAAAGGCTGGTATTTCATCCATGAGACCGACGGCGATGCAACGCTGGCCCAACCGCGGCTTTCGCCATGGGAGGCCTACCTGCAATACCAATACCAGTCGCCTGTCTCGAAACACGGATTCCAAGGCGTTGCCTCCATAGAGATACGCAACCGCGCGCTATACGGCTACCCCGTATTTACATGGGAAGCACAGACAAAGACGCTGAAGAGCGAGCCGCAACAGGAGACGCGCGTGTTTACGTACAACGTGTTTGCAGGCGTGCGTTACTGCAACCCGCTGTATGACGGCTACTTCTCCCGCGTGGCCGCCGGCATCAGGGCATACCACGGCAACACACCCTACGGACAGTTTCGCAACCACCGCAACTACAACCACATAGGCGTATGCTTACTATTTGAATAACAACTGACAACAAGATATAAGCATGAAGAAAGAAGAACTCAGAATCGTATATATGGGCACACCGGAGTTTGCCGTGGAGAGTCTCAAGGCTTTGGTAGAAGGTGGCTACAACGTGGTAGCCGTCGTAACGATGCCCGACAAACCCGCCGGCAGAGGCCACAAGATGCAATTCTCACCTGTGAAGGAATATGCCCTGCAGGCAGGCCTGCCCGTGCTTCAACCCGAGAAACTGAAAGCGGAGGACTTCATAAGCGAGTTGCGCAGCTACAAGGCAGACCTGCAGATTGTAGTGGCCTTCCGCATGCTGCCCGAAGCGGTATGGACCATGCCGCGGCTCGGCACCTTTAATCTGCATGCCTCGCTGCTGCCGCAATACCGCGGCGCAGCCCCCATCAACTGGGCCGTTATCAACGGCGAGACAGAGACTGGCATCACCACCTTCATGCTGAAACATGAAATCGACACGGGCGACATGCTGTTGCAAGAGCGCATCAGCATCGGACAAGATGAAAACGTAGGCTCCGTACACGACCGGTTGATGACATTAGGCGCAGGGTTGGTGCTGAAAACCGTCGATCTCATCCTTGCAGGCGACGTGCACCCCATGCCGCAGCCGCAGCTGCCGGCCGACGAGATGCGCCCCGCCCCGAAGATATTCAAAGAGACCTGCGAAGCAAACTTCAACCAAACCACCAGCCAAGTGCACAACTTCATCCGCGGGCTGAGCCCCCACCCCACCGCTTGGGCGGAACTCACACTCGGCGGGGAGAAGCAGGTTGTGAAGATATTCAAAGCGGCACCCGCCTTGAACGACACAACGGAAGCACCCGCTGGCACCGTCAGCACCGACGGCAAGCACTATCTGCGCGTGCGCTGCACTGACGGCTGGATTGACCTGCAAGAGATACAACTACCAGGAAAGAAACGGATGCCCGCACGAGATGCCCTCAATGGTATGCGCCTATGAATCCCGAAGAACTGATTGAGAAATACTACCACCAGTCGCCTGAACTGAAAGAGATACTGCTTACCCACAGCCGTCAGGTGCGCGACCGAGCGCTGCGCATCGTGGACCGGCATCCCGAGCTGCAGGCCGACCGCCAGTTTATAGAAGAAGCCGCCATGCTGCACGACATCGGCATCATCTTCTGCGACGCCCCCAAGATATTCTGCAACGGCCCGCACAAATACATCGAGCACGGCTATTTAGGCGCCGAGCTGCTGCGCAAAGAGGGCCTGCCCCGTCATGCCGGCGTGGCGGAGCGCCACACGGGTAGCGGCATCACGCTGGAGCAGGTAATCCGCGAAGAGCTGCCCCTGCCGGAAAAAGACTACTGCCCGCAAAACGTGGAGGAAGAAATCATCTGCTATGCCGACAAGTTCTACTCGAAGAGTCATCTGAACGAAGAGGTGGACTACCGGAAGGTGAGGCACAACATCTGGCGATACGGCCACGAAGCCATACAGCGCTTCGACCAATGGCGGCAACGCTTCGAGCCGGAAGCCGAAACAACCAATTCGGAAACCGGCATCGGTTAATGGAATTTGTGGGCGAAGCCGATAGAGATAAGTTCTTTGAACTGCAGATGCGCCCGCTCGTCGGAAGGCAGAATGACGGAGTTGTCGTAACGCGGATGGAGCATGATGCGCGCCGACAGATAGCGGTTGATGAGGAAGTTGCAGGTTGTCTCCCAATCAATCTCCACACGCCGGTAGTTTGTGTACAGATAAAACTTGCTGTCCAACTCTATCTCGCGCACGGGCTTCCAATGCCACTCCACGCGCAGCGAAGAGCCGAGGTCGTTGAGCACCTTCTGCCCGGAGGGGATGCTGTAGGCCGTCTGAGCGGCATGAAGCGTATCCAAAGCCGCCACCAGTTTGTAGGTTAGCGGAGCGAAATAGATGGATAGTCCCGTCACCGGCTTATAGTCCAAACCGGTAGCCAGATTCAGGCGCGCAGGCGTGAGCGGCCCCGTCTTCAGTTCCTTGGTGTTGTCCTTCCATGTGTTGAAGAAATGCGTCTGAAATTCACCCGACAACGACCAACTGAGCTTCTCCACTATCTTCACGCCGAATTTGCTGTAGAGTTTGAACACGTCTTCGTTGGCATTCACCTTACGCAAGGAGTCGCCCTTGACGGTGTTAAAACCCAACCGCCACTCGCCCGTATTCTCCCACGTGATATTCTTGTGGTTGTCATATAGGATTTTGCCCTGCGCAATACCCAACAAGGCGAAGTTACTGTTGCCGCCCTGATACCAGTTGGGGGAAACATAGTTCTGCGTAAGTTGCAGCATGACAGTTCCTTCCTTGTACCAGTTGGATTTCTTCTGCCGCAAACGGCGCAGTGCCTCCTGACGGTCTTCTTCCGCATCGGGAACAAGTGCCGGCACCATAGGCCGCAGCAGCTGCGACATCTGTGCATCATTCTGCAGCAACTCCTGCTCTACCAGCGAGTCATAAACACAGGCATATAGCCCCGTCTCATGGGCGGCCATATAGCGTCTCGCCCCCTCTCGGATGGAATAAGACGTGACAACCGAATCGGGCTTCTGACGGAAAGAAAGAGCCGCAGCCGGCATAAATACCTGCGGCAAGGCCAACGGATAATAGCGTGCCATGCGCTGTGCCTGACGCGCAATACGCAGCGAGTCGCGCACACCGACATGAAACGGAAAGGCCGTGGTGGTATCGGTCAACATACGCGCCTGCAAGGCGGAGTCTTCCTGAGCGGCCAAAGCACGCCCCTGTGCCTCAAGCATGCGGAGCAGGTAGTCGTCGTCCTGCGCAACATATGAGACGGCACGGAAGGTGTCGGCATATTGCACAACGGTCTGCCCCGTAAGAGGACAGGCCGAGAGGACGAAGATTGCTATGAGCAGACGTTTCACCACTCCTATTGCCGCCGGCCGGGGATGCCTTCCACCGGCGGATTCTGCAGTGCCTTTACAATGAGCCAGATGCCCCAGGCGATAAACGGCAGACTGAGCCATTGCCCCATATTGAGCAGCATATCCGCCTCGAAGGCTTCCTGGTCCAGTTTGATAAACTCCAGGCAGAAGCGCGTAAAGAAGATAATCTCAAGGAATACGCCGAAAATGAGGCCCGGGCGCTTGCCGCAGTCCCATTTATAATACATAAGCAGCGTCACTACAAAAGCTACAATGCAATACAGCATCTCGTAAATCTGCGTCGGATGGCAGGGCAAGGTTTCGCCGTTGCGCACGAAGAGAAAGCCCCAAGGCATATCGGTGGGATTGCCATAGATCTCGGAGTTCATCAGGTTGCCCAAACGAATCAGTGTAGCCGTGATGCAGACGCCGATAACCAAACGGTCGAAAATCCAGTTGATGCCCGTATGGAAATGCCGCTTGTCCAGAATGAGGGCCGCCATAATAAGACCGAGCGCGCCGCCGTGCGATGACAGCCCGCCCTGCCATATCTTCAACAGTTCAAGCGGATGCTCGATATAGGGATTCCTATAATGAATATTCCACGCGAAAATCTGCACAGGCTCCAAGCCCAGCGTGGATGCTTCATGCCACTCGTAAAACCAGCAGTGTCCCAAGCGGGCGCCGATGATGACGCCCAACACCATATACATGAATATCTTGTCGGGCCAGTCTTGCGGCGCATGGTCGTGCTTGTAGAGCCGCACCTGCATCAGGTAGCACAGGTAGATGCCTACCGCCCACAAGATGCCATACCAGCGCACCTGCAACGAGCCCAACGAGAAGGCAACGGGATTGACATCCCATACGATATAATCAAGCATTGGCACCATGACAATGTTTGTATTTCTTGCCGCTGCCGCAGGGACAGGGGTCGTTAGGACGAATCTTCGGCTCTGTGCGCCGCACGGGCTCCGGACGCTGTTGCGCACGCGTATCCTGACCGGCTGCACGCTGCTGCAGCTGACGCCCTTCCGCCATTGCATCTTTCTGCGTGCGGTAGCGGCTCATGTCGGTGCGCTGAGGCGCCTGGGCCTGACGCACACTATCGGGTTGCTGCACCGGTATCTGCCCTCGCAGCAGAATGGCTATCGCACGACGGTTGAAGCTGTTGAGCATCCGAGAGAACAACTCAAACGACTCCAGTTTGTAAATCAAGAGCGGGTCTTTCTGCTCGTAGCTTGCATTCTGCACCGACTGCTTGAGGTCGTCCAACTGGCGCAGATGCTCTTTCCACTCGTCGTCAATCACATACAACAGTGTCCGCTTCTCAAACTCCTTGACCAACTCCTTGCCCTCGGTCTCCACCGCGCGCTTCAGGTTGACGGCCACGTTATAGACGCGTTTGCCATCGCTGATGGGCACCAGAATGTTCTCATACATCTGACCGCGCGTCTCATACACATTCTTGATTACCGGATTGGCTATCTGCATCAGCTTGTCCATCTTGCGCTTGAAGGTCTCCAAGGCAGCTTCTGCTACCATATCGCTCAACTTCTGCGTCTTGGAGCCTCGGAAAGTGTCTTCGTCAAACGGCAGCTCCATAGCAAACGTCTGCATCACCTCAAACTGCAGGCCCTCATAGTCCAATGCCTGATGGCAGTCGCTCACGACAGCCTCGGACGTGTCGTATATCATATTCGTGATATCCACGCCCAAACGCTCGCCCATCAGCGCGTGATGACGCTTGGCATAAATCACGTTACGCTGCTGGTTCATCACGTCGTCATACTCCAGCAGACGCTTGCGGATGCCGAAGTTGTTCTCTTCCACCTTCTTCTGTGCACGCTCGATGGAGTTGCTTATCATCTTAGCCTCTATCATCTCGCCCTCTTCGAAGCCCATGCGGTCCATCAGCCCTGAGATACGCTCCGAGCCGAACAAACGCATCAGGTCGTCCTCCAGACTGACAAAGAATACCGACGAGCCCGGGTCGCCCTGCCGGCCGGATCGGCCGCGCAACTGGCGGTCAACGCGACGGCTCTCGTGGCGCTCCGTGCCGACAATGGCCAAACCTCCCGCCTCACGCACTTCCGGCGTGAGCTTGATATCCGTACCACGGCCCGCCATGTTGGTAGCTATCGTCACCGTGCCACGCTTGCCGGCTTCCGCAACAATCATCGCCTCACGCTGGTGCAGCTTCGCATTCAATACGTTGTGCGGAATCTTGCGGATGTCGAGCATACGCGACAAGAGCTCGGATATCTCCACCGACGTGGTGCCTACCAACACCGGCCTGCCTTCGCCGATAAGTTTGACAATCTCCTCTATCACGGCGTTGTATTTCTCGCGCTTGGTCTTGTAGATGCGGTCATTCATGTCAATACGGGCTATCGGCCGCTTGGTGGGACTCACCACCACATCCAGCTTGTAGATATTCCAGAATTCGCCCGCCTCCGTCTCGGCAGTACCCGTCATACCCGACAGCTTCGAGTACATGCGGAAGTAGTTCTGCAGCGTGATGGTGGCAAAGGTCTGCGTTGCCGCCTCCACCTTCACGTTCTCTTTCGCCTCCACCGCCTGATGCAGGCCGTCCGACCAGCGGCGGCCTTCCATGATACGGCCCGTCTGCTCGTCCACAATCTTCACCTCCCCGTCCATGATGACGTAGTCCACGTCTTTCTCGAAGAGCGTGTAGGCCTTCAGCAACTGGTTGACCGTATGCACGCGCTCGCTCTTGATGCTGTATTGCTGCAGCACCTCGTCCTTGCGGGCTTGCTTCTCGTCTGCGCTGAGCTGCAGCTTCTCTATCTCCGCCACCTCGCTTCCTACGTCGGGAAGAACAAAGAACTGCGGGTCGTCGGTGCTGCCCGTCAGCGCGTCGATGCCCTTGTCGGTCAGTTCTATCGACTTCAGTTTCTCGTCAATGACGAAATAGAGGACATCGGTGGCTATATGCATATTCTTGTTGTTCTCCTGCATGTAGAACTCCTCCGTCTTCTGCATACGCACCTTAATGCCCGGCTCGCTGAGGAATTTTATCAGCGCCTTGTTCTTGGGCATACCCTTGTAGGAGCGGAATAGCGCCAGCTCGCCCTCTTCGGCGACGGCCTTGTCTTCCGACGGCATCTTCTGGCGGGCTTCCGCTAAGAGTTTCGTCGTAAGCTGCTGCTGCGAGCGCACCAGCAGCTCCACACGGTGCTTGTACTCGTCGAAGAGTTGCTCTTCGCCTTTCGGCACGGGGCCTGAGATAATCAGGGGCGTACGCGCATCGTCAATCAGCACGCTATCCACCTCGTCCACGATGGCAAAATTGTGCTTGCGCTGCACGAGGTCCAAGGGCGAGGTAGCCATGTTGTCTCGCAGATAGTCGAAGCCGAACTCGTTGTTGGTGCCGAAGGTGATGTCGCAGGCATAGGCCTTGCGGCGCTCGTCGCTGTTGGGTTTGTATTTGTCGATGCAATCGACGCTCAGGCCGTGAAACATATAGAGGGGTCCCATCCACTCGGCATCTCGCTTGGCCAAGTAGTCGTTCACCGTCACTACGTGCACGCCCTCGTGGGTCAGCGCATTCAGGAACACGGGAAGCGTCGCCACCAGCGTCTTGCCCTCGCCGGTTGCCATTTCCGCTATCTTGCCCTGATGGAGCACCACGCCGCCTATCAGCTGCACGTCGTAGTGCACCATGTCCCACTTTATCTCGTTGCCGCCGGCCATCCAATGGTTCTGATACACCGCCTTGTCGCCCTCGATGTGTACGAAGTCGTGGTCGATGCTCAGTGCTTTGTCAAACTCCGTGGCCGTCACCTCTATCGTCTCATTCTCCGCAAAACGACGGGCGGTGTCCTTCACGATGGCAAAGACCTCGGGGAGCACCTCCATCAGCACCTCCTCGTATTTCTTCGTCACCTGCTTCTCCAGCTCGTCCACCTCGCGGTATATCTTCTCGCGCTTCTCGATGGGTGTTTCTTCCACCGAAGCTTTCAGCTCCGCAATACGCTGCTTGTCGCCGGCCACATACGCCGCTATGCGCGCCTTCACCTCTTCTGTGCGCGCACGAAGAGCATCGTTTGTCAGAGCCGATATCTCAGGATAGACGGCCTTTACCTTTTCTACAATCGGCAGTATCTCGCGCAAGTCTCGCTGCGACTTGTTGCCGAACAACTTCTGCAAAAACTCTACGAATCCCATATCTGTCGTTGGTTTTATGTCTGTCCCCGTCCGAAGCTGCAAGACACCTCCGCCGGAGAACTGTGGTTTGTCCTTGTATTAAAAAACATCCTTGTACACAAGTGTACATTTTAGCGTGCAAAGTTACGCATAATTATCCAACCGCGCAACACCCCCTGGGGGATTGGGGAGTTGATGAATTGGGGAATTGGGGAATTGAGAGGCTGAAAAGAAAAAGGGAGCCTGTCGGCTCCCCGAGGGATGATGAAACGGTTTTGCGGTAAAGACGGCTCCCGCCGGAGCCCGATTGCTAAAAACTGTTGAAACTGCAAACAACCGACGTCATACACCCCGTTATGTTGCCTTA
Source organism: Paludibacteraceae bacterium (assembly GCA_017464025.1). GTDB lineage: Bacteria > Bacteroidota > Bacteroidia > Bacteroidales > Paludibacteraceae > Colicola. The sequence goes on from JAFUEI010000049.1 coordinate 16,714, forward strand.
TCACGGTCGTGCATAAATCCGCCCGACGGCGGTGCCGACACGTACGACATACACGCCGCCCGACGGCACAACGATGCCTTCGCCCTCGGGCAACCAGCCGCTGAAGACCACCCGCCCCAGCACATCGCAGACCATCACATCACTTTCGCCGCTGTCCGACAGCCTGAAGGAGAGTTTAGGCGGGCGTATGGTCGGGTGTGCCCGGGACGGGCACCCGACCTCAGCCACGCCTCGACGAAGCGGGTCTCCAGTGGAGACCCGCAGAACTACGGAATGAGGGGGACGGGGCAATGGTGAACGGCGGGAGCATAGTGGGCGAGACGGGGGAGTACGGGGAGAGCGTGACAGTGACAGGGATATGCAGGATATGCGAAAATGCGAAAATGCGAAAAAGTGGCGAGGGCATGGGTTGGGCAAGGTTCCGGAGGAGACATTTTCGCATCTTCGCATTTTCGCATATAAAAATGTGGTGGTGTATTTTCAGAAAACGGCGCTCGGATGCAGAAA
>JAFUEI010000050.1 GCA_017464025.1 Paludibacteraceae bacterium
CCGAACTGCCCTATTCACAACGACCGAGGTGGATTGTAACATCCAACTTCGCGCAGTTCTGGGTCTATGACATGGAGCAACCTAACGGAGAACCGCAAAAAATACTCCTCAAAGACCTCGAAAAAGAATACTACCGCCTGCTGTTCCTTGTGGATGAGAAAAACGCACACCTTAAACGCGAAATGGAAGTCTCGGTTAAAGCAGGCGAACTGGTAGGCGTTATCTACGACAAACTGCTGGAGCAATACATTGACAAAGACAGCCCCGAAACTTTGCGCAGCCTCAATATCCTCTGTGTTAGGCTCGTTTTCTGCATGTATGCCGAAGATGCCGGACTATTCGCTACACATACCGCCTTCCATGACTATCTCAAAAAATACGGGGCTACAGACTTCCGCCGTGCCTTAATGGATTTGTTTGTACTCTTGGACACACCATTAAACGAGCGGGACCCATACATAGAAGATGATATTGCGGCGTTCCCTTATGTCAACGGTGGACTGTTCAGCGACGAAAAAATCATCGTTCCGCGATTTCCTGAAGAACTGCAACAACTGCTCCTTGAAAAAGCATCTGCCGATTTCGACTGGAGTGAGATAAGTCCGACTATCTTCGGTGCGGTATTTGAATCGACCTTGAACCCCGAAACACGTCGCAGTGGCGGTATGCACTATACGAGTATCGAGAACATCCACAAGGTGATTGATCCGCTGTTTATGAACGACCTCAGGGCGGAGTTTGAGGGGATAATGCGGACGAGGGCGACTGCGCTTCAAGTGCGCCAACTTTTGCAAGCCTTTCAAGACAAACTTGCATCACTTACATTTCTTGACCCTGCTTGCGGTAGCGGTAATTTCCTGACAGAGACTTTTCTGAGTTTGCGCCGTCTTGAAAACGAGGTGATACAGGCAATGTACGGCGACGCAAGGCAGTTTGATTTTGGTGGCACTATCAAAGTCAATATCTCGCAGTTCTATGGCATTGAGATAAACGACTTCGCTTGCACGGTAGCAAAGACGGCACTTTGGATAGCCGAAAGCCAAACGCTAAAAGAAACCTCTCATATTGTGGGTGTTGATTTGAATTTCCTGCCGCTGAAAACCAATGCCTATATCCACGAGGGCAATGCTCTGCGGATGGATTGGGCAGAGGTCGTTGCCCCTGACAAACTCAACTACATAATGGGCAACCCGCCATTTGTGGGAGCAAGGTTTATGAGTGCGGAGCAGAAAGACGACTTGCTCGCTGTCTTCGGGGAGAAATGGAAGAATGTCGGCAATCTGGACTTTGTTTGTGCATGGTACAAAAAGGCTATGGACTTAATGACCGACACCGATATACATGCGGCATTTGTATCTACCAATAGCATCTGCCAAGGGGAAAGTGTGGCGAACTTATGGGGACCACTTATGAAAGCTGGCTTGCAAATGAATTTCGCACACCGCACTTTCAGATGGGATAGCGAGGCGAAACTCAAAGCACATGTCCATTGCATTATTATCGGCTTCTCTTTCAATAACTCGTCGCTTCTCTATACACTCGCGCACTTGGCGGAGCAGTCACCTGCACTGCAAGCTGTGACAAAACTTCAGGACACCTTGGATAAAGTCACCAAACCATATCATACCTTGCAGCGGATTATTGAACCTGCACAAAAACTACAGCGGATATTATTCGATGAAAGCGGTATCCCTAAATTTTCAGGCAACATAAATGCCTACCTCATAGACGGACCGGATGTCTTTATTGAGAGCAGAAACAAACCGCTGTGCGATGTGCCACAAATGGGAGTAGGAAGCCAAGCCATTGACGACGGACATTTTATCTTTACACAGGAACAAAAAGATGACTTCATCGCAAAAGAACCGAAATCAGCGCAGTACTTCCATAGATGGTTTGGAGCAGATGAGTTTATCAATAATAAAGTGCGCTATTGCCTGTATTTGGGAAATTGTTCGCCTGCTGAATTGCGTGCTATGCCGCTTTGTATGGAACGGATAGCGGCGGTAAGGGAATTTCGGTTGGCAAGTAAACGTACACAGACGCTCAAAGCGGCGGACTGGCCTAACAAGTTCGCAATGACGGTTATTCCGGATAGTAATTACTTGCTCATTCCGCGTGTATCTTCGGAACGACGCAGGTATGTCCCTATTGGTTTTATGAGCCCTGATGATTATGTCAATGATGCCGTACAAATCATCCCGTCTGCTACCCTTTACCATTTTGGTGTCCTCACTTCCAATGTCCACATTGCATGGATGAGAGCCGTATGCGGACGCTTGAAATCCGTCTACCGCTACTCCAAAGATGTGGTATATAACAACTTCCCGTGGCCCGGAGCGTTAGCGGGTTCTGCTCTCCGCGGTATTCCGTCGAGCCCCTCTTTGTCGGCTGCTCGGGGCGTTAGCACCGAGATGGTTTCCCGCATTGAGCAGACCGCCCAAGCCATCCTCGATGCCCGTGCCCTATACCCCGATAGTTCCCTTGCTGACCTCTACGACGAGACCACTATGCCCATTGAACTGCGCCGTGCGCACCAAGCCAACGACCGTGCTGTCATGGCTGCCTATGGGTTCTCTACCAAAATGGCCGAAAGCGAGTGCGTAGCGGAGTTGTTCAAGATGTATCAGGAACTGACGGAATAAAGGAATAACAAAGAAACCACCTATGCCACAAAAGCCACAACGGAACCAATGGCAGCATATAAGCCTCAAATAGAATACACAGAAAAGGGTTGGCGGCGAGCAACAGACACCAATCGTCATCACCGTGAGAGCGGCTGGGACTACCGCAGGCGTGCCATTTACCACTTCACTTTTGTGCCTACCGACCGTTATCCGCTGTTCGGGCTGTTAGAAGCCCCAACGCCGCAAGAGGCGCGTATAGAGCTCAATAAATATGAACAGCAGGTAAAGGATCGGCTTTTCCACCTACCGCAGTTCTACCTGACCAAAGGCTATGCGCTGAAGGTGCTTGCCTCGCAGATAATGCCTGACCATATCCACCTTGTGCTGCAGGTGTTGGAGCCGCTGCCTAAGAGCATAGGGGCGGTTGTTCGGGGCTTCAAAGCCGCATGCACCAAGCTCTACAAGGAACAATACTACCCCAGCGGCGAAAATGCCGCCGAAATGCACGAAGAAAGCACAGCCCGACAAGAACAGAAGGCGCAAAACGAACAGACCCAAGAGCAGAACAAAGCACGAGGGAGCATCGTGCATTTTGCCCGCATTTTTGCGGGCAGAGGCTCTATTTGGCAATCCGATGCCGCTTATTACCACGAGCGAATACTCCATTCTGCCGATCAACTCCGCCGAATGATTGATTATGTCCATGACAACCCTCGGCGACTTTCCTTAAAACGTGCCAACCCGCAGCTCTTCCGGCTTCACCAACGGGTGCCGGTAGCGGGATTCAGTTGTACCACACTCGGCAATCAGTTCCTGCTCGATTTCCCGATGAAAGGCGTCATTCAATGCTCACGGCGCTTGATACAGGAAGAGATCGACCACAAGAAAGAGCTGTGCCTCGAAGAAGCTGAGCGGGGAACGGTGTTTGTCAGCGCAGGCATATCCGAAGGCGAGAAACAGATTTGCAGGGCACTGCGCAAGGAAGGATATCCGCTGATTATCATTCTGAAAGACGGTTTCCCGAAGGAGAACGACCCGCATTATCAGTATTTCAAGCCGCAAGGCGTTTATTTCGAGGCTTGCGCTGAAGGACGGTTGCTGCTGATAGAACCGAACGAAGAGTTATTTGCAGACAAAGACATAGAGAAGCAGATATATGCCAAGACCGGCGCACTACCGCACGACACCTTGCGCTACCATTTTCTTGCACTCAATGAATTAGCCCGAAACATAGTGAACTAATAAACGAAAATAATGAGCAGCAAGGCACCGATGGTATATGGTAGCTTGAGGCGGCGATGTGTCGGGGCGTTTCTCTCGTACGGGAATAGCGACGCTGCCGGATAGTGTGACGCCTACGCAACAGATGAGGCAAGAGCAATGGGACGACTGGCGGTTCACCTACGATCATGTGATGCTCATCTACGGCAAGGCGGTGGACGAACAGGGTAAGCCCTATTACATGATGAAGAACTCATGAGGTCCGCAGGGCGACTACAACGGTATCTGGTAGATGTCGTGCGACTACATGATGCTCAACACCACTTATCTGTTCCTCAACCGCCATGCGCTGTCAAAGAAGTTGCGTAAAAAACTATGAAACTAACACCTCAAATGTAAACTCTGATCGGCTTTTTGAAAGGCAGAGGAGGGCAACATCAGAAATACCAAACTTATCTATATGCTTATGAAACAGTTATTCTCTATTTTAGCAGCCATAGCGATGACGATGGGCATCGAGGCTAAGACTATCGTCGTGTATTTCTCGGCAACGGAAACAACCAAAGCAGCTGCTCAACAGATTGCCAAAGAGCAAAATGCCGTGCTTTGGGAGATTGTACCGGCAGAACCCTATACGCCTGCCGACCTCGACTGGCGCAACAAACAGTCGCGTTCTTCCATCGAGATGAACGACCCCGAGGCACGGCCGACTATCAAACAGTGTACGAATATCATGCCGTACGACACCATCTATGTGGGATATCCTATCTGGTGGGGCATCTGTCCGCGTATCATCAACTCGTGGATTGACAACAACCTCCCGCAGTTGGAGGGCAAGACGCTCATCCCCTTTGCCACCAGCGGGGGTAGCACCATTAAACAATCGGTAGAGTACCTGCGCAAGACCTATCCATCGCTGAAATGGCAGGGCGGCAAGTTGATAGAGAAATAAGTATTTAATTATGACTATTAAAACAACTGAACTGATTCGCACATCCGAGAGTTGGGATGGTGCGATATTGCCCGATTTCCCGCAGGGCAAACCCGAACTGCGAGTGCTTCGCTTGGAGTTTCCAGCCGGCTCCAAGACCGGATGGCATCATCATCCTGTCATTAACTACGGCATCGTGCAGCAAGGCGACTTGACTATTGTATGCCAAGACGGCAGGGAGAAAACTTTCCATGAAGGCGAGGCTTTGGTCGAAGTTATAGGCACTGTCCATCGCGGCGAGAACAGAGGCGCGACACCGGTTATCCTCAATATGTTCTACTTCTCACGCCCCGGCGAGGAAATCACTATCCAACATCCGGAATTGGAGAGCGAATGACGTTAGAAGTACATAATATGTATGACAAACCGAACATAGAACGGCATCCATTGCAGCCGTTTCTGCCTGCAAATGCGCAGATACTGATGCTGGGCAGTTTTCCGCCGCCCCGAGAACGATGGTGCATGCCGTTCTTCTACCCCAATCCGCAAAACGACATGTGGCGGATCATGGGGCAGATTTTCTTTTGCGACAAGGATCATTTTGTGGAACAAAGAGCAAAGACCGCCTTTCGTTATGACGATATTGTCGCTTTCTGCCAAGCAAAAGGCATTGCCATATTCGATACGGCGCAAGCTGTCATCCGCCTGCAAGGCAACGCAGCAGACGAACACTTGGAGATTGTCGAGCCAACCGACATCGCAGCTCTGTTGCGACAGATACCGCAATGCCGCAACATCTGCTGCACCGGCGGCAAAGCCGCACAGACCCTGGCAGAGATGCTGCATTGCACCATCCCCAAGGTTGGCAAATCTGTCGAAACAAACCTTGCCAATCGTCCCTTCCGTTTCTGGCGAATGCCATCTTCCTCACGCGCCTACCCCTTAGCCCTCGACAAAAAATCCGCCGCCTACCGTCGTATGTTCGAAGCCATTGACATGATATGAAAAACTATATCGCTACATATCATTCACCAATTGGCGAAATACTATTAGAATCGGATGGAGAGGCACTAACCGCTTTGCGGTTCAGAAACTCCGGCAACGGGACCATAGCCCACCCCATGCTAACGCAAATAACTATTTCCCTTCCTGTCTTCAACGAAACAAGGCGTTGGTTAGATGATTATTTCAGCGGCAAGCGGACGGAGAATGCCGTTGTGGACGCGAAGACAGACGAACGGATTGCAGTCCGACCGAAGGGCACAGCGTTTCAGCAACGCGTCTGGCAGGCATTGCTGACCATTCCGTATGGTAAAACGGTCAGTTACGGAGAGCTTGCCCGGATGGTGGGATGTAAGTCCGCACAGGCGGTTGGTCAAGCCGTAGGAGCTAATCCCGTGGCACTTCTCATCCCCTGCCATCGCATCATCGCCGCACACGGCAGAATAGGCGGCTACGAATACGGCATAGAAATTAAGAAACGACTATTAGAACTGGAACAACGATGATAACTATCCAACACCACGAGACCGAACGAAACGGCGTTTTTGAAGCATGGATGCAAGCCACCGAAGAAGGCGCATGTACCGAACCGGTGCAGGTGGGCGAGATGACTTATGCGCGCCCAACGCCCGAACGGATGATAATAAATCACACGCGCGTTTTTGAGGGCTTTGAAGGCAAAGGGATTGCGCGGCAGATGGTTCTTGCCGCCGTGGACTTCGCACGCACCAACAGCCGCCGAATCATCCCTGTATGCTCCTACGCCCAAGCCGTCCTCACCCGCACCGATGAATACAAAGATATCTTGGCGTAAATGGGAAATACTTGGTATGGCAGATACTATCCGGATTATCGTGATAAGAGCTTAACGAACTCGCTGACCGGTTACTGTATATTCCGTGTCGCCGCGGCGAATCAGCAATTGTCCGTTGCGAAGCACCTTCTCTACTCTGACAGATGAAGGCTGTTGGCTGACTTCTTCTATCCCTTGCGGCGTACCTAATAATACCTCGTCCAGCATAGCGCGTATAGCATCGCATTGCGCCTTGTCGGAATTGGCGGAGAAAGAGACGGTGTGGTTCTGCGCCGGCAGAATGAATTTCCGCACGTTTGTGCCATTGATATACGTATCCCGCATTGCCGCCCCCGTCCATGTGTCATCCGCGCCGTAAATGAAGATAATAGGCTTCTGCGCATTCTGCGTGGTAGTTACGGCGCGGTCGTAAACACTTCTATTAAATATACATGAATGATATTGTTCGAGGTCGAAATCGCGCAACGAACCAACATACTGCCTGTATTGCGCGTTCCATGCCGCACCAGTTTCCGGACCGGATATCTCGTCCAACCGTAGGTCATAATAGCCTAACTCCGTCCGCGCCTGATATTCATACGCCTGTCCGGTATAGCCATTTTCGTTATTAGCCCACCATTGCTCTGCCGTCACTCCGAAAGGCAGGTATCCTGCCCTGTCAGACGATTTATGCAAAGGGGGAGCTGGTGCCTTACCTGTACGCAGAAAATCGCGCCAATAGCCGAAAGACTCCATCCGGAACTTTGTATTGATCATAATCACCGCCACGACGGTATCGTTGTACGGCTCAATTCCGTAATCCTCAAACAGTTCCTCGTTGTATTCTTTCGATTTACGGAGCGTGGCAGTGTCCTGATAGGCGTGCTCGTTAAAACCGAGATGTCCTACGGATATCAGATAGCGCCCGTAGAGTTTGTCGGTGCTTTCGTTGGGATAGTAGGTCTTCGTAATTTTCTCATAGAGCGGGAATATCTGATCTTTGCGCGTCAGTGCTTTCCGACGGATATCCATAAAAAGGTCAAGATACTCCTGCGTCCAGCCGTTGTTGAACCAATACTTCTGCATAACGGTGTCGCAATCGGTATCGAAGAAAGGTGCCGCATAGGGCACATACGCATCCATGTCCTCGGGATGGAAAGCGTGCTGTAGAAGCGTCGTTGTGCCGCCTTTGCTCGAACCCGACATCACCCATTTGCCTTTCATCACTTTCTTGAGTGCCACAAACAGATTATGAAAATCCTCCGCAGCCTCTTCACTCCGCAGGTCGTCTAAGTTCTCATAGCACCGCTCGGGTGCCGAGAAACTGAAATAGCGAAACTCCGGATAGAGGTAGTTTGCATGATAGCGGTGAGCAATTTCGTTAATCGAGTTGTTGACAGAATAGTAGGCAAACTGTGCATCCGGTTCACTCACCCAAACCGAATCCAAGGCATATCCTCCGCAGTTGACATGATTGACCGCTGTCGTTATATCGGCATCGTTGAAAACCGTCAATGTCGCCCGCAAAGGGAAATGCGCCCCCGTAGGATTGCTGTGACGCACCGGCTGGTTGTAATAGATGATATACGTGCGGGTCTGTACAGCCTCCTCAGGATCATTGAAATAGTCATATAAATACTGCGACTCTAATGGCACAACCTTTATCGAGTCAATCACTCCCGTGTTCTGCTTCAATAACTCCTGTGCCCATTGCGGCAGCGTCTCTTGTGCCGCCACACATACGCATACAGCGCATAGTGCAAAAAAAATAGTTATTCTTTTCATAAGCCATTATGTTTTTATGTCTGAACAAAATCCTCTAACCTTCGGCAGAGATATTTTCGCCGGCCCTTGCCGTGTGTACTATCGTGTGCGCTCGCAGATATAATATAGCTGCCAACATCCTTCTCTCGCGTCAAAAAAGCACGCAAAGTTACTTTTTTTCCAAGAAACAGGCAAGATTGATGAGTATTTCGCAGCGATAGGCGGCGGTATGTTTCTGTCATTTATCTCTGATTGGAAGATTTTTGGCCGGTTTTTTTGCGGATTTCGGAAATTTGCAGTACCTTTGTAGGGTATAGAAACAACCATTATGAAGCACATAGAAGTAGTAGCGGCGATCATACGAGATAGCGAGGGGCGTGTTTTCGCGACGCAACGCGGTTATGGCGAGTGGAAAGACTGGTGGGAGTTTCCGGGAGGAAAGATAGAAGCAGGAGAAACTCAGGAAGAGGCACTCCGCCGCGAGATACGTGAGGAATTGGCAGCAGAAATTGAGGTGGGCGAACTGCTACAGACCATTGACTACGACTACCCGCAGTTTCATCTGACGATGCATTGCTTTCTTTGCCGGCTGAAGGAACAAGGAACAACGGACAAAGACCGCTCCACCGAAGGAGCAAAGAACTACACGCTTCTTGAGCACGAGGCTGCCCGTTGGCTGTTGCCGAATGAACTGGATTCCGTCAGGTGGTTGCCTGCCGATGAGGACATAATAGAAACACTGAAGGCATTGTAATACTCATATCAATATGACAACAGAGATACGACATTCAGATACCTGCGAAGGACAGGCCATTGCATAGCAGATAGTAATGGCTGCCGCGGAATCACGCAATAATTGTCTATTCATTTTTATTTTGTATTTGTAATTTTGCGGCACGTTATGGTATCTGGAATTTAATAAAATCTAAATAGATATACGCATGAAACATCTTCTTTCTGCCGTTGCATGGCTTATGATAGCCACAATGACATGGGCTGCCGGAATCAATTATGATGGTGCAACCCTCGAATTAAACAATGATTTCACTCGCACCGAATGTGGTACATCGAAAAAGAAAGTAATGAAAGAAGTGAGCGGCATGGCTGCTTCACGTCAAACCACCGGCTACCTTTGGGCACATGGCGATGAGAATACCAATGAAGATAAGAAGATTATCGCCATCAAGCCCGATGGAACATTAGCCATGACCGTTATGATAAGCGGCGACCCCGGGCGCGATGACTGGGAAGATATAGCCACCGGTATCTATGACGGCAAAAACTATATTTTCATCGGCGCCTTCGGCGACAATAACAAAAAATTCAAAGACGAGTATTATATCTACTATCTTGAAGAACCGGAAATAACATCCGGCACACAAACAGCGAATGTCAAATACATTCGTTTCGGCTATCCGGATGACAATGCTCATAACACCGAGACCCTGATGTATGACAATATGGAACAAATGTTTTACATTGTTGACAAGGTGGAAGGCGGCGCATGTACATTATATCGTCTGCCCTTCAAAACCAACTATGGCACCGGCGTACAGAAACTGACCGAAGTATGTAAATTGGGCAATGGTAACACCTTCGACCTTGTATGTGGCGGAGACATAACACCCGATGGCAGATGGATGGCTATTAAGAACTATGGGTATATTCTGCTGTGGGAGCGTCAGGGCAGTGAGAGCCTGAGCGAAACCGCCAAACGCCGGCCGCAACAAATTGCTGCCTACCAAGAGGAGAAGCAAGGCGAGGTACTCGCGTGGACGGATGCTACCACATTCTATACCACGAGCGATGCTACCAAAGATGTGCCTATCTATCAGTATGTCCGCAAAGCCGACTATTCGCTTGCCAATATTACAAGTATCACTATCAATGGCAAAGCATTGGCGGACTATAATTCCGGACAATCAAGTTATGACGTCGAATTGGCCTATGGCACGACAACACTGCCAACAGTAGCCGCCTCCGCAAGCGACGAAGGACAAATAATAGTTGTACAAGCCACAGAGCTACCGGGCAATGCAACCGTAATATGTACTTCGCATGATGGTAAAAATCAAGTTATCTATACCATCCGGTTCAGCGTTTCTGCCACTCCAAGTAGTGACGCCACGCTGAAGAGTCTAACTGTCAACGGTTCTATAATAGACGGCTTTAGTGCTGATAAATATGAATACATAATGGAGATTGCCTACCTCGCCGCAGTACCTGTGGTTACGGCCGAAACCCATGATGAACATGCCACAGTGGTGGTAAACAACTTGACAGAAGTAAGCAAAACACCGTCGAATGTGACTATTGTGGTAACTGCTCAGGACAAGGAGACGAGTCTCACCTACACGATTGCTTTCCACCGTGCAGATGCCATCAAACAAATCAATGAAGTGGTGATGAGCAATCATTATAATGCCTTTATCAACGAGGGCGAAACAGTTATTCGCGCTTATTATCTTGCAGGAGAGCAAGAACCAACCATAGCAAGTTATAAAGTAAGCGAGGGGGCGACACTGGTTCAAAACGGCAAGGCCGTTATCCTGACCGGAGCAGATGGCACTACCGCCGGATATACACTCGACATTCAACCTGTTGAGCCTGTCGGATATACGGATAAAGAGATAGTGTTCGACGGCACGGAGACATGGGTGAAAAGTCCGTATGGCTGGGATAGTACCAAGAAATGGAAATTCTCCAAGACTGACACCGATTATAGTCGTGAAATAGCGGGAAAGACACATGTTGATATATTTCTGCCTGCATGCGACACTGTGGTAGTGAAGTCAATGGACAGCAAAGAGCGTGATGCGCGCTTCTATATCAATGGCGAAGCATTAGGCGACAAAACGCTGCTCAAGATATCAGGTAACACATTCGTGGTAAAACAATCGGCTGCCTTTATGCTTACGATAGTTTCTGCACAGAGCAGTGGCGACGGAGGAGTGAAAGCAATACGGATGGCACGTGCCAACACTCCTACAAGCATCAGGAATGTTGCAGCCACCCCAACAAACGCTGTCAAGATAATGTGGAACGGACAAATCATTATTATCCGCAATAAGCGAGCATATAACACATTAGGTATCCCGATAAAATAAAAGTAACCGGATAGTGTTATACCTTCTAAAAAAAATGAGATGGAGTTGTTTCTACGCGAACCGGAAGCAATAATCTACGATTGTTTATGACACATTTACCCAATAATCCCGCCATACTTGTCTCGGCAGTCAACATGCTGCTACGCGACGAAGAATTCGACTCGCTTGAGGCTTTGTGCTACAACTTCAACCGCGAGCCGGAAGAGCTGCGGCAATATCTTCTTCAAAACGGCTTTACATACAGCGCTCAACAAAAGCAATTCCGTCCTATAGGTTATGATAAGTAAAACGGCTATTGATATTGCGTACGCATTTATACACCAGAAGCTTCAGGTGTATATGTATTCCAATATGAATTGGCAGCGCGATGACATAGAGGCGTCAATAGGCAATTATGTGCAACAGATGAATCGCGAACTTTATCAAACCATCTCGGAAGACAAACCGGAATTTCTGCTTACACACGGCCGGTTTGAACAAGATATGAAGCAGGCCGTTGAACATTTGGAAAAATTGATGCACATACCTGAAACCCTCCAAAATCCGCTCTCACAACACCCCGTTTTTTGACACTCCCACACCCCAAAACAAAGCACGGATATACCTTTTTTGTATCCGTGCTCCGTTTTCTGACATTACACCGCCACATTTTTCTATGTGAAAATGCGAAAATGCGAAAATGTCTCCTCCGTAGCCTTGCCCAACCCATGCCCTCGCCCCTTTTTCGCATTTTCGCATTTTCACATATCCGGCAACTCCACAATTCCACTGCACGACAATTATCCCCTCTGACAAAAATCATAATAAATTATGATAAAGCCTTTCGTGATTCAGAAAAAATACCTACCTTTGCAACGTGAAGTGAATATACGTTAAAACAGCATATTGTAATGGACAAAAACATCAACATCAAGGTTCGCGTCTGGAGACAGGCAGGACCAAAAGCCAAAGGTTATTTCGAAACCTATGAGCTGAAGAACATCTTCCAAGGTGCTTCTTTCCTTGAGATGATGGACATCCTCAATGAACAACTCATCTCCGAACACAAAGATCCTATCGCATTCGACCACGATTGCCGTGAAGGCATCTGCGGCATGTGTTCCATGTACGTCAACGGTCATCCTCACGGACCTGACAGCGCCATCACCACCTGCCAGCTCCACATGCGCAAGTTCAACGATGGCGACACCATCACCGTAGAGCCATGGCGCTCGCATGCTTTCCCCGTAATCAAAGACCTGATGGTGGACCGAAAAGCATACGACAAGATTATGGCGGCCGGAGGCTTCATCTCCGTCAACACCGGCGGTGTGCCCGATGCCAATGCCATACCTATCCCCAAGGAAAAAGCCGATGAGGCCATGGATGCCGCTTCGTGTATCGGTTGTGGCGCATGCGCTGCCGCCTGCAAGAATGGCTCGGCAATGCTCTTCGTGGCTGCCAAGGTAAGCCAACTGGCCCTGCTCCCGCAAGGTCGTGTTGAGGCAAAAGCCCGTGCCAAAGCTATGGTAGCCAAGATGGATGAACTCGGTTTCGGCAATTGCACCAATACCGGAGCCTGCGCTGCCGAATGCCCCAAGCAGGTGAGTCTGGCTAATATCGCCCGTTTGAACCGCGAATTCATTGGGGCGAAGTTCAGCGACTGACCCGACGCCAGCATCTTCCTATCAGGATACACTTCTAACAAGTGTATCCTTTTTTTATATTCCAACGGCGGGGAAGTGACATCCTGAGCCGCATGAGGCCTGACAAAAACGCATGTTTGGACATGTCAACAAAAAGCAGTACTTTTGCAGCACAATGAGAAGACAACCGCCATATCGGATATGGAGTATCGTCATTCTGTTGGCGATATGCCACTTGTCTGTCGTCAAGGGCTTGCACCACCATTCCTCACCCACCCATATACACAGCACCGTCTGCGTACTGGACGGAGCCGACTTGTCGGACAATAAAGCCCACCATCACCCGTCCGTTTTGCCGGCCGTACACGATGATAAAGACCATTGTGTCATCTGTCAGTTTCAGATAGTGAAACTGCAGAAGCCCGTGAGATTCGCACGGCTCATTGTGCTACCACAGTACGAGACGCTCTATCTTTCTTCCAACCTCTTTCTGCAGGAGCATCTTTCCTCCCTCCTGCGAGGCCGTGCACCGCCCGTCTGCTGATAACCGACTGACTATTTTGATTATCAACAGACAATTCGGCACATCATGTTATTATCAGACATTTTGCTTGCCGCATTGTTGTCCGCGGAGCCGTTTATCGGAGCTGACACCAGTGTGTTGCATATAGACGAGGTGACAGTAACGGCCAGCAGGCAGCGACAGCTGCCAAGTCCGCTAAGCAGCGTACAACTGACAGGAGAAACGCTCCGACAGCAGGTGCAACCCTCGTTGGCGATGAGCCTGAACCGCATCGCCGGCGTACAGGCCTCGGCTGTAGGTTCTGCGCAATCAAGACCCGCCATACGCGGGTTGGGCTTCAACCGGCTGAGCGTAATACGCGACGGCATCCGCCATGAAGGACAACAATGGGGCGAGGATCACGGACTGGAGATAGACCAGTTCTCCATAGATCGCATTGAGGTCATCAAAGGGCCCGCCGCCCTGCTGTACGGCTCCGACGCTGTGGGAGGCGCGCTTGTGGTGTCATCGGCCAAACGGCCAACGCTTCCCATAGAAGGACAAGTGCATCTTTTCACCCGCACCAACAACCTCCTCTTCGGCGGCTCAGCCCGTATAGAAGGTATCCGGAAAGGCTTTTTCTGGCGTGTCCAGGGCACTTGGCAGGACTATGCCGACTACCGTGTCCCCACTGATAGCATTGAATACCACTCATACCGCATACCGCTCCATAAGCAAACGCTTCGCAACACAGCAGGGCGCGAGGCGGACGGAAGCCTCACCCTTGGCTATGCCGCCTACCGCTGGCACACCTGCCTGAAGGTATATGAGACCTATGCTGCCAGCGGCTTCTTTGCCAACGCTCACGGGCTGGAGGTGCGTCTGTCGGACATTGACTACGACCGCAGTCGCCGTGACATAGATTTACCCCGACAGCAAGTCAACCACCTGCAAGTGCTATCGCACACGGTATATACCGGCGGAGAGTGGGCATTGGAAGCTGACCTCGCATGGCAGCACAACCTGCGAAGCGAATTCTCGGAACCCGTATCGCACGGCTATATGCCTACGCCCGACAGCGAATTGGAGCGGCAGTTCTCGAAACACACGGCTACAGCCAATTTCACAAGTCGCTGGCAAGTGCACAAACATCACACGCTGCGCTTCGGACTCAACACCGAAATGCAGCACAACCGCCGTAGCGGATGGGGATTTATCCTGCCCGATTTCGAGACCTACAGTGCCGGTATCTATGCCTCCGAGCGCTGGGAAGCAACCCCATTCCTCACGATGGATGCAGGGCTGCGTTACGACTACACATATATCAATATACATGCCTACAGCGACTGGTACACAACCCCCAATCTGTCATCGGAAGAAGGTGGCTACCTATTTCGGCAACGTTCACAGGAGCTTCAACGAAACTTCCATAGTTTCACATGGTCGGCCGGCATCAGCTATCACAAGAAAGGCTGGTTGCTGAAAGTTCATGCCGGCAAAGCCTTCCGCGTGCCGACCGCCAAAGAGCTCGGCACCAATGGCGTGAACTACCATATCTTCCGCTACGAGGAAGGCAATGCAGGTCTGCATGCAGAAGAGAGTTATCAGGCCGACCTGAGCGCCGCATGGGAAAACAAGTTCCTGCATATACAGGCAGAGCCTTTTTTCGGATGGTTCCCGAATTATATTTACCTCTGTCCTACCTCAGGATATAGTGAAGGCCTGCAGGTGTATCATTACACACAAGCCCAAGTGGTGCGCACGGGTTTCGAAGCAGAACTGACGGCACGGCCTTGGGAACATCTGGAGCTACGGGTGCAAGGCGAGTGGTTGTTTGCCCGGCAATTGTCAGGCGACAAACGGGGCTACGGTCTGCCGTTTTCCCCGCCATGGAGGCTGATGCCGGAAGTGAAGTTTGTATGGGGGAAAGAGCCGGACAGCAGCAATCCGATGCAGGAAAGCGTCTTGCACAAAGTGTTGTCAAAAGGCTATTTTGCCGTGGATGTGCGCCTTGCCGGTGCCCAGCACGACATTGTTCCTCCTGAGAAGCCCACTGACGGCTGGTGGACTCTGAATCTGCAAGCCGGACAATGTTTCCGTTTGACGGGCTGCACACTTTCCCTCAGTTTGACGGCCGAAAACCTGTTGGACACCAAATATTACGACCACACCAGTTACTACCGCCTGATAGACATACCCGAACCGGGATGGAACATCGGCGTAATGGCTGGAGTGATATTCTAAAATGATTCGGCGTAAAAGCCGATAGCCGCTAACAAAACAACTAACAAAATGAGAAAGAATATTTTCATGAGCCTTTCAACGGCTCTTATACTGACCCTGCCAACCGCCTGCAACAACAGCGTAAAAGACCTCACACCTCCTGTCATCAGCGACACGGAATTTCTACCTGCCGACTGCGACATCTACTATCAGGGAGACACGCTGACCGTCCGGTTCAGTTGTATGGACGATAGCGAACTCGGCAACTTTAACATTGAAATTCACAGCAACTTCGACCACCACACCCATGGTACATCGGCCGTGGACTGCAATGAGGACGAAGAAGAGAGCAATCATCAAGAAAAAGATGCCGGGCACGAAAATGAGCATGAAGAAACCAAAGGAGGATGGATATACAACCGCGACTATGCCATCCCCGCCGGACGACAAGACTACACAGCCGAGCTGCAGATTCCTGTCCCTCCGGATGCTGTCAAGGGAGACTACCACTTCATGCTGCGGCTGACCGATGCAGCTGGCTGGCAGAGTTTGAAAGGGGTAGCAATACATATAGAGAACCCCAAACATGCGCCGGCAGGTTCCACGTCCCTGCAGTGAGCATACAGAGGAGAGGCCGAATGAATCTGTCAGTCCCAGTTTTAATGCGTTTGTCTTGGATGTTTGCCTATTCTCGCTTTTTTTCGTAACTTTGCCGTCCGAAATTGCGATGATACGTCCGAGGGAGGCAGACAGCGCCTGTTTTCAGGCAGACTACCCTATATACCTGAACCTTACCAAATCATACAACTATGGCAACAAGACGACCAAAACGTCCACAGAGACAGCAGGATATCGAAGTCGTAGAAGAACAGAAGCCTTCGCGTCTGAACCTGCAAAGCGCCAAACGAATCGGTGAATGGGCCGGCAACGAACGGGTACAATTAGTGGCAGGCATTGTACTGTCTGCCTTTGTCATCTATATCTCGGTAGCCTTTCTCTCTTATTTCTTCACCGGGAAAGCCGACGCCTCGCTGATGGAGCAGACCGGCGAGAGTTGGCGTGCTCTCCGCCACGGAATACGCAACTGGACGGGGCCCGAAGGTGCCGCCATCATCAATTTCCTTATTGACAAGACATTCGGTCTGGCGTCGGTAAGCCTGCTCGTATTCATGACGATATGGGCACTGCGGCTCACAAAGTTGCTGCCCTCGGTACGCGGTTGGCGGTTGCTGTTCTGCTCGGCCTTCTGGTTGGGCTGGGGCAGTCTGGCATTAGCTTTCATACAGCGGCTTTTTCATGCGGAGACTTTCTTCCGCTGGGGCGGTGCACACGGCGAGATGCTGTGCAACTGGTTGACCTCGTATGTGCAAATCATCGGTGTACTATTGCTTCTGATAGCCACACTGCTGATATTCTTCATCTGTATAGACAAGAACACCATCCCCAACCTGCAGCGTTTCGAGCTATGGGTAGTTGGTCTGTTCAAGCGCAAACCCAAGACGGACGGACCGGTGGAAAACGACCTGCCGTTGCAACCCGAAGGGCCCGTAAATAGCGGAGAGCCGGCTGACAGCGATTTCGACCCGAGCAAGCCAATTACGTTCAACCTTGACGAAGGCGGTACCGTGGAAATTACCGACACGCCTGCCAAAGGACCGGAGCCGGCCGAAGCGGGTGACAACGGTTTCAACATCAACATCGGTGGTAGCGACGACGAGTTGATAGAAGAGCCGGCAGATCCGCAGGCGACAGAAAGCAGGGACACTAATGCTCCGACCGGAGCGGAAACCGAAGACCCCGATCTGGATATCAACGACCCCGTAGAGGAAGAACTGAGCGAAAGCGACCCTGACTACTGGTTGAAGAAACTCGGTCCTTACGACCCGCGGTTGGACTTGAGTCACTTCAAGTTTCCTGCCAGCACACTGCTGAAGGTGTACGATAACGAAACCTCCCCCGTTGTGGACATGGAAGAGCAGAATGCTAACAAAGACAATATCGTACAAGCATTCCGCAACTTCGGCATCGAGATAAAGAGCATCAGTGCCACCGTTGGTCCGACCGTCACTCTCTATGAGATAGTGCCGAAAGAAGGTATCAAGATAAGCCGCATCACGAGTTTGGAGAACGACATCATGATGAGTCTGTCGGCCAAGGGCATCCGTATGATAGCACCTATGCCGGGCAAGGGAACAGTAGGTATCGAGGTGCCCAACAAGAAGCCACAAGTGGTGTCAATGCACTCGGTGATTGCCTCCCGCAAATTTCAGGAAGAGCAAAAGATGCGCCTGCCGGTGGTAATGGGAAAGACCATCACCAACGAGATATTCATGTTCGACCTGGCCAAAACGCCTCACCTGCTGGTAGCCGGTGCTACGGGGCAGGGCAAGTCGGTAGGTCTGAATGCCATCATCACTTCGCTGCTCTACAAGAAACACCCCAGCGAGCTGAAGTTCGTGCTGGTTGACCCCAAGATGGTAGAGTTCAGTATCTACGAACCGTTAGAGAAATACTACATGGCGGCCATGCCCGAATATGAGAACATCATCATCACGGAGAGCACGAAAGTCATCAACACTCTTAACTCGCTCGTGATAGAGATGGAGAACCGCTACCTGTTGCTCAAAGATGCCCGTTGCCGCAATCTGGAAGAATATAACGAGAAGTTTGTCAGCCGCCGTCTCAACCCTGAAAAGGACGTACTGGATAGTACCGGCAAGCCGCAACACCATCGGTTCCTTCCGTATTTGGTGATTATCATCGATGAGTTCGGCGACTTCATCATGGTGGCCGGTAAGGAAGTGGAGCGTCCTATTGCACGTATTGCCCAGAAGGCGCGTGCCGTAGGCATGCACATGATTCTGGCCACACAGCGTCCTTCCGTAAATATCATCACAGGCACCATCAAAGCCAATATCCCGACGCGTATTGCTTTCCGCACACAATCGGTAGTTGACTCGCGCACCGTGCTTGACGCCAAAGGCGCAGAAGGACTTGTCGGCAAGGGCGATATGCTCTACTCAGGCGGCACAGAGACGCTCCGCATTCAATGCGCCTTTGTGGACACGCCCGAAGTGGAAGCTATCGTAAAACATATCAGCGAACAGCAGTCTTATTCGATGCCCTATGAGTTGCCCGAATATATTGGAGAGCAGGGAGAAGGAGGCGAGGCGGCTCCCGGCAGTGTGGATTTGAAAAAATTAGACCCGATGTTCACCGATGTTGCGAGGTTTGTCGTTCAGAACCAACAAGGGAGCACCTCCGTGCTTCAACGCAAGTTCCAGATCGGCTACAACCGCGCAGGAAAACTCACCGACCAATTGGAAGCGGCCGGAATCGTAGGCCCCAACAACGGACCCAAGGGCCGTGCCGTATTGGTGCAGGACGAAGGCACTTTGGAACAGATTTTGATGAGCCTCGGATAAAGAAATCCCAATGACGCACTTCCCCATGAGACGATTGCTTTTCACCCTCAGCCTGATTCCGTGCTTGTGCATGGCACAGACCAGCGTGTTGGCCGACTTCTTTAGCAAGGCGGAGCAGCATACGCTGGAGAGCGCTTTCAGTATCACGATACAAGACGATGCCACGCAGCCGATGACCTATACCGGCCGTCTGCAGATGCGGGGCGAACAATTCATTGTGAGTGTCATGG
This sequence comes from Paludibacteraceae bacterium, assembly GCA_017464025.1. Lineage (GTDB taxonomy): Bacteria > Bacteroidota > Bacteroidia > Bacteroidales > Paludibacteraceae > Colicola. The sequence goes on from JAFUEI010000050.1 coordinate 19,451, forward strand.
GTATTGAAGCCGCTTACGACGGGCATACACTCTACACCTACAGCGAGGACACCGAAGAACTGACCCTTTCCTCCCCTACCCTGCAGGAGCTGACGGAGGCCAATCCGCTGCTGTTTGCAAAAGCGCTGGCAGACAACTGCCGGACAACTGTGAAAGAAAGAACCGACAGTTATGTGCTGACACTTGTGCCGAACGAGAAGGTCACCGGCGTACAGTCGTTCACCCTCACCCTTGGCAAGCCCGATCTGCTGCCACTCGGAGCCTCCATGAAGGAGACGCTCACACGCCGCACAGTACTCACCTTCACGAACCCGCGCTACACTAATGAACGGCCGTCGTTCCGGCTGGACAAACCGGGAGCCTACGTAAACGATTTGCGCTAAAAACATTTTCCGACAACAGAAGATACATACACTTATGGAACACATCAGATGCCTGATTATCGGCAGCGGCCCGGCCGGCTACACGGCAGCCATCTATGCATCGCGGGCCAACCTGCAACCTATAGTATATGAGGGGCCCCAGGCAGGCGGCCAACTCACTACCACCACCGAAGTGGAGAACTTTCCCGGATATCCCGATGGTGTAGAACCGTTTCAGATGATGGACGATATGCGCCGTCAGGCCGAACGATTCGGCGCGGAGATACGCAGTGGTATTGTCACGAAGGTTGACTTCGGAACGACCCCAAAGCGGGTATGGATAGAGGATACGCAAGAACTGCTGGCCGATGCGGTGATTGTTGCCACCGGCGCAAGCGCCAGATATCTGGGCCTGCCTTCGGAGAACGAATACAAAGGCCGTGGCGTAAGCGCCTGCGCCACTTGTGACGGATTCTTCTACAAGCGCAAGACAGTGGCCGTTGTAGGCGGCGGTGACACAGCCTGCGAAGAAGCTTCTTATCTGGCGGGACTCTGCCAAAAGGTGTATCTGATTGTACGCAAGCCTTACCTGCGGGCCTCGGAAATCATGCAGAAGCGGGTGATGGAAACGCCGAACATCGAAGTACTGTTCGAGCACAATACACTGCGCCTGACGGGCGAAGGCAAAGTGCAGGGAGCCGACCTCGTATATCGGAAAGGCGAAGCTGGCGAGCGTGAAGTGCATATCAACATCGACGGATTTTTCCTTGCCATAGGTCACCACCCGAACAGCGACCTTTTCAAGGACTGGCTGCAGCGCGACGAACAAGGATATATCCTCACGCAGCCGGGCACCCCGCTGACCAACGTGCCGGGCGTATTTGCAGCAGGCGATGTGGCCGACCCGCACTACCGACAAGCCGTCACAGCTGCCGCTTCGGGATGCAAAGCCGCTATTGAAGCCGAGAAATGGCTGAAAACACTGTAGGGTGTTGCGTATTCCGAAATAAAGCAGTACCTTTGCAGCCGCTTACGAAAGAAGCACCAAATGTGGGAATGAAGCCCAAGACCGACGGGAACAACTTCATGACCATTATCGTTTAACTTAACCCAACACAAAGCGATGTATCTGACATCAGAAAAGAAGGCTGAAATCTTTGCCCAATACGGCAAAGACGCCAAGAACACCGGTAGTGCAGAAAGCCAGATTGCACTGTTCACATTCCGTATCCAACACCTCACCGAGCATCTGAAGAAGAATCAGAAAGATTTCGGTACAGAGCGCGCGCTGACACGCCTCGTAGGCAAGCGCCGTCGTCTGCTGGACTATCTGAAAGAGCAGGATATCGAGCGTTACCGCGCTATCATCAAAGAATTGGGTATCCGCAAATAAGCCGGATATTCAACTTTCAGGAAGGACTCCTTCGCGGAGTCCTTTGTTTTTTAGAAATATCTTCTGCAAACAGCAAGTCATGAATGTACGTATCGACGAAAGTTGGAAACGTGTGCTCCAACCGGAATTTGACAAGCCCTATTTCGAACTGCTGACGGAATTTGTTCGGCAGGAATATCGGACCAAGCAGGTTTTCCCTCCCTCAGGGCTTATCTTCAATGCGTTCGACTCTTGTCCGTTCGACAAGGTGAAAGTGGTAATCATCGGACAGGATCCCTATCACGACCTCGGACAGGCACATGGCTTATGCTTCTCGGTGCAGACCGGCGTGCGCATTCCACCATCGCTGCAAAATATATACAAGGAGATAGAGGCCGACCTTGGTCACCCTTCCGTATGCGCCCCTCAAGGCAATCTGCAACACTGGGCAGAACAAGGCGTTCTTTTGCTTAATGCCACGCTTACCGTGGAAGCCCATAAGGCCGGCAGCCACCAGAACAAGGGCTGGGAGGTGTTCACCGATGCCGCTATTCAGGCACTGGCAAAGCAGCGGGAGCATATCGTCTATCTGTTGTGGGGCAGCTACGCCCAGCGAAAGGCTTCCTTCGTGCCTACCCAACGGAATCTGGTGCTGAAGGCAGCTCACCCTTCGCCATTATCGGCCTATAACGGTTTCTTTGGATGCCGCCATTTTTCGCAGGCCAACCGCTATCTGCAACAGAACGGATTGACCCCGATAGCGTGGTAGGATTGACGGAAATATGGGGAGAAAAGGCATATTTTGCCACTTCCACTTGGCAGTTTGCCGATTTCTTTATAATTTTGCACGTTCTAAAGAAGGCGTATGGCAGACCCCATCAAACACGAAGGCATTGTGTTGGCAACCAACGGAACAGAAGCACATATCCGCATTATGCAGGCTTCCGCATGTGCCGCTTGTCATGCCAAAGGTGCATGTATGGCCGCCGATGCTCGGGAAAAATTCATTGATTGTATTATGCTTGAACCCATGCAGGAAGGTGACCGCGTAGTGGTGGAAGTGGAGCAGCGGCTTGGCTGGTTAGCCATCCTCCTGGCATTTGTGCTGCCCTTCGTCTGGTTAGTGGGGATGGTGTGGCTATTGGGGCTGTACTTGGAAGAAGGCGTGGCAGGTACGTTAGCTCTCTGCTCCCTGTGCATCTATTTCGCTGTACTGGCCTTATTCCGCAAACGGCTGAAGCGGAAGTTCAGTTTCACTGCCCGACGCATCCGTACGGTTGGCTGACAGAATGCGGCCGGCATCATTAACTTAGAATAAAATATATTATAAAACAACCAAATACAATGAATCTGATTCTCATTTCTCTTATTGCGCTGGGCGTTACCGGATTGCTGGCAGCAGTGATTCTCTACTTCTTTGCGCAGAAATTCAAAGTGGAAGAAGACCCCCGTATTGACCTCGTGCAGGAAGTGCTGCCGGGAGCAAACTGCGGCGGATGTGGTTTTGCAGGCTGTCGCGCTTTGGCCGAGGCCTGCTGCAAAGCATCAACACTTGACGGCCTGCTGTGTCCTGTAGGCGGTCAGCAGACCATGAAGCAGGTTGGCGATATTCTGGGCATGACACCTGCGGCTACCGACCCGATGGTGGCCGTTGTTCGCTGCAACGGCACATGCGAGGCACGCCCGCGTACCAGCCAGTACGATGGCACCCGTTCCTGCAAAATCATGAATAGCCTCTACGTCGGAGAGACGGGATGCGCCTTCGGGTGTCTGGGCTGCGGCGACTGTGTGGCAGCCTGCCAGTTCGGTGCCATCACGATGAATCCCGTCACCGGACTGCCGGAAGTGGACGACGAGAAATGCACCTCGTGCGGTGCCTGCGTAAAGGCGTGCCCGCGTCACATCATCGAGCTCCGCAAGAAAGGACCGAAGAATCGCCGCGTGTGGGTTGACTGCGTCAACAAAGACAAAGGTGCCCCCGCCCGCAAGGCTTGTCTGAACGCCTGCATCGGATGCGGAAAGTGCCAGAAAGAATGTCCCTTTGAGGCTATCACCGTAGAGAACAACTTGGCATATATTGATTACACCAAGTGTCGCTTGTGCCGCAAGTGCGTAGCCGTATGCCCCACCGGTGCCATCCACGAAATTAACTTCCCGCCCAAACCGGCCCCGAAGCCGGAAACGGCACAGCCTGCCGCAGTTGCGCAGCCTCAGCCCGCCCCCGAGGCCCAAGCGGCACCGAAGACCGGACAACCCAACGTTGAACCCGCAAAAGAGGAGACAAAACAATGAAAACATTCCGTATAGGCGGTGTTCATCCGCAAGACAATAAGGTCTATTCCGCACACAAAACCATCACCGAAGTAGCCCTTCCCAAGAAGGCAATCATTCCCTTGGTACAGCATATCGGTGCACCGGCCAAACCGTTGGTACAGAAAGGCGACAAAGTGCTGGTGGGACAACTCATCGCCGAGGCTGGAGGCTTCGTAAGCGCCAATATCCACTCGCCCGTAAGCGGCACTGTCAGCAAGATTGACAGCACCAAAGATGCCTGGGGAATGGCGATGCCCGCCATCTTTATTGATGTGGAAGGCGACGAGTGGCTGCCTGAAATCGACCGCACACCCGCTGTCAACGCCATCTGCAAACTGGAGGCTAAAGAAATCATCGACAAGATAAAGGCAGCCGGCATCGTCGGACTGGGCGGCGCCTGCTTCCCCACACACGTCAAGCTTCTTCCCCCACCGGGCAAGAAAGCCGAAGTACTGATTGTGAACGGCGTGGAATGCGAGCCCTACCTCACCTGTGACCACCAATTAATGCTCGAGCATGGCGAAGAGATTATGGTAGGTATCCAGATTGTCATGAAAGCACTGGGTATCAACAAGGCAGTCATCGGCATCGAAAAGAACAAACCCGATGCCATTGCCCAGATGCAACGGCTGGCATCACATACATTAGGCGTAAGCGTCGAGCCGCTCAACCTGCGTTATCCGCAGGGCGGTGAGAAGCAGCTTATTGATGCCTGCATACGCCGGCAGGTGCCCTCCGGCGCACTGCCTATCGAAGTAGGTGCCGTAGTGGACAACGTGGCAACATTATATGCCATCTATGAAGCTGTTCAGAAGAACAAACCACTCATCTCACGCGTTATGACCGTCACGGGTAAAGACGTGAAGAATCCCGGCAACTATATGGTACGCTTCGGCACACCGATAGCTGACGTATTGGAAGCAGCTGGCGGCATACCCGATACCACCGGCAAAATCATAGGCGGCGGCCCGATGATGGGACGAGCCATGAGCAACGTGGACATGCCCGCCAACAAGCGCGTAAGCGGTCTGCTGCTCATGAACAAAGAAGAAGCACGGCGTAACACCCCCGAGAACTGCATCCGCTGCGGCAAGTGCGTACAAGCCTGCCCCATGGGATTAGAGCCCTACCTGCTGAGCAAACTTTCCTACCTGCAGCGATGGGAAGATATGGAGAAGCACGATGTGATGGATTGCATCGACTGCGGCTGCTGCCAGTTCACCTGTCCCAGCAACCGCCCGCTCCTCGACTATATCCGCACCGGCAAAGCCACCGTCGGCGGCATTATCCGGGCTAGAGCACAAAAATAAGTAGCTGGAAATAAACACCATGCAGGAGATACTGAATCCGTGGATAGCAATGGAGGGCTACAACTGCTACGGTTGCTGCCCGAGCAACCCGATAGGGGCGCACATGCGCTTCTATGAGGAGGATGCTGCTGACGTAAACGGGAGTATCGTCTGTGCATGGATGCCCACACAGGACCATCAGTCGTGGATAAACACACTGCATGGCGGCATGCAGGCAACCCTCCTTGACGAAGTATGCGGTTGGGTGGTGTTCAAAAAATTGTGCACCAGCGGTGTGACGGCTAAGATGGACCTGAAGTACAAACAAGCGGTGAGCACCATCAACGGGCCATTGCTCCTCAGGGCACGTCTCAACAGCGAACGCCACCGTGTTGCTGTTGTGGAGGGCGAATTGTGGATGCCCAAAGACAAGGAGTCGATAGCGAAGCTGACAAGTTGGGACGTACTTGCCGATACCTGTACGCTCTGCACCACTTGCGAGTGCACCTATTTCTCCTTTCCTGCCGACAAAGCCCGCGAGATGGGTTTCGTGGAAGCCTCGCTCACCGAAGAGCAGTTTACGCTTCAAGACATTGTCCGCCGTGCCATGCAGTCAGCAAGCATACGCTATAGAAAACTATAGCCTTCGGAATAAGATCCGCCACCGCTCGGTCAATGTATGAAGAAAAAAAAGACAAATAAACAAAACAAACAGATATGAACCAACTCATTGTATCTCCGGCACCGCATGTCCACAGCAAGGACAGCGTTCGCCGTAACATGCTCAATGTGCTGATAGCCCTCCTGCCCGCGTTCTGCGTCTCGCTCTTCGCTTTCGGATGGGGGGCACTCATTGTGAGCGCGACCTCGGTGGCAGCCTGCGTATTGTTCGAGTGGCTGATTGCCAAATTCATCATGAAGGAGGAGCCCACCATTGGCGACTGCTCCGCCATCCTCACCGGTCTGTTGTTGGCCTTCAACCTGCCCAGCAACCTGCCTCTGTGGATTGTGATTATCGGTGCCTTCGTGGCCATTGCCGTCGGCAAGATGACATTCGGTGGTCTGGGACAGAACCCCTTTAATCCCGCATTAGTGGGCCGCGTGTTCCTGCTCATCTCCTTCCCCGTGCAAATGACCACGTGGCCGCGTCCGCTGGGCTTCCACAGCGCCATGCCGTTTGTGGATGCCGAGACAGGTGCCACCCCACTGGCTATCATGAAGCAGGCCGTCAAAGCCGGCGATGCTTCGCTGCTCAACCAGTTGCCTGACCTGTGGCACATGGCGGCAGGCTATCTAGGCGGTTCCTTCGGCGAAATTAGCGCCATAGCACTGCTCATCGGCGGCATTTGGCTGCTCTGCACCAAGACTATCACTTGGCACATTCCCGTCAGCATTCTCTGCACAGTGGCCGCCTTCTCGGGGATTTTGTATCTCGCCCTTCCCGGCGCAGCCAGCCCTCTGCAGCATCTGCTCACCGGCGGCCTGCTGCTCGGTGCCATCTACATGGCTACCGACTACGTGACCTCGCCTATGACCGGTTGGGGGCAGATTATCTACGGCATCGGTATCGGCATCATCGTCGTCGTTATCCGTACTTGGGGGGCATATCCGGAAGGAATGTCGTTCGCCATCCTGATTATGAATGCAGTCACTCCGCTGCTTAATATGTATATCCGTCCCAAACGCTTCGGCGAGAAAAAGAAAGCATAAAGATATGAAACGATTGGAATCCAACTTAAAGAACATGTCGCTGTCGCTGACGATTGTGGCGCTTGCGGCGGCGGCACTGCTCGGCGGGCTCTACGTTCTGACGGAAGAGCCTATCGCGCGGCAGAAAGCCGAGAAACAGCAGAAAGCCATCACCTCGGTGCTTCCCGCGACAGAAGGTATCGAGATTGCCGAACCTGAGATGGTGGACGGCATGACTCTCTACAAGGCCTACGCCGGAGGCGAGTTCGCAGGAGCTGCTGTCCAGGCCGAAGAAAACGGCTTCGGCGGCAAGTTCAAAGTCATGGTCGGCTTCGACAAAGACGGCAACATCGTCAACTACGAAGTTCTGGAACATCAGGAAACACCTGGTCTGGGCGACCACATGGTCAGCTGGTTCAAGACCGACAAGGGCAACCAGTCGGTTATCGGCCGTAGTCCCGCCACTGCCAACTTCACCGTCGGCAAAGACGGCGGCGATGTGGATGCCATCACGGCTGCCACTATCTCCTCGCGGGCCTTCCTAAAAGCGGTCTGCCATGCATACGAAGCTTACGCCGACCAACAGGCAGATGCCGAAAGCGGCGCCACAGCATTGAGCGAAGCCGCCGAGATAGCCGAGACGGCCGATATCACCGCCGGTGAAGACGCTGCTGGAAACGAAACATCTTCTGAGTCTAACAACGAAACACCCGTACAGTCATGAACAAGCCGATGAAAACCCTTACCAATGGTCTCCTTCGGGAGAACCCGACCTTCGGACTGGTGTTGGGTATGTGTCCTACACTTGCCACCACCACCTCCGCCATCAACGGTATGTCAATGGGCCTGGCCACGCTGTTCGTCCTCGTATGTTCGAACGTGGTTATCTCCCTGCTCCGCAACCTGATACCCGACAAAGTGCATATTCCCGCCTATATCGTGGTCATTGCCTCGTTCGTTACCATGGTGCAGTTGCTTATGCAGGCCTACGTGCCGGCTATCTACGAAACGCTCGGCTTGTTCATCCCGCTGATTGTGGTGAACTGTATCGTGCTCGGCCGTGCCGAAGCTTTTGCCGCCAAGAATAACGTCGGTCTCTCGGCACTTGACGGTCTGGGCATGGGCCTCGGCTTCACGCTCTCGCTGACGGTGCTGGGCGCCATCCGCGAACTGTTGGGTTCGGGCATGTGCTTCGGTATGCCCGTCTTCCCCGAGCAATATGGCATGCTCATCTTTGTATTAGCTCCGGGCGCCTTCATAGCCCTGGCTTATCTGATGGCAGGCGTGAACAAACTCCGCAAACGCATGGATGCCTGACACACCTCTTTCCTGATTAACGAATAGTAAATAACCCAATAGCGATTCATTATGGTTTATTTCCTGATTATCATAAGCGCGATATTTGTCAACAATATCGTATTCTCACAATTCCTCGGCATTTGTCCGTTTCTGGGAGTGAGCAAGAAGATTGATACGGCTGCCGGTATGGGTGCGGCAGTAACGTTTGTGCTTACGCTGGCCACTGTGGTAACCTACTTACTGCAGAAGTACGTCTTAGTGCAATTCCATGTAGAGTTCCTGCAGACCATCCTCTTCATTCTCGTCATCGCCGCTCTTGTGCAGATAATCGAGATTGTGCTGAAGAAAATCAGCCCGAGCCTCTATCAGGCATTGGGTGTGTTCCTCCCGCTCATCACCACCAACTGCTGCATCCTCGGCGTAGCCATCCTTGTGGCTGACGGCACGTGGGCCGGCAAGGTGCCGGGCGCAGAGGCCAACCTCCTGCAAGGCACCGTCTATGCCTTTGCCACGGCTTTAGGTTTTGCCCTCGCACTGATTCTGTTTGCAGGTATCCGCGAACAACTCTCGATGAACAAGGTCCCCAAGGCCATGGAAGGCACGCCTATTGCCCTGCTTACTGCAGGTCTGTTGGCAATGGCGTTCATGGGCTTCAGCGGCGTTGTATAACATCCCATGACCCTTCAGGTTATCGCACGGGCCGCTAACGGCTACACGGAAAAGTTCGGCATACCCCGCCAGTCGGGGCGTGCCGTTTCTGTTGTTACACGTATCGTCTTCGAACCCGCCTTCCGCCGGCCGGAGGCGCTACGGGGTATAGAGGGGTTCTCCCACCTGTGGCTGATATGGGGATTCTCGGCCAACGAAAGGTCTTCCCGTAAAGGAGGAAGCAACGAAAAAAAAGGCTCCGGAGAAAGCACGCTCTGTACCGGATGGTCACCCACCGTGCGACCGCCTCGTCTCGGGGGCAACACGCGTCTGGGTGTGTTTGCCACACGTTCTCCCTTCCGCCCCAATGAGTTAGGTCTGTCTTCTGTCCGTCTGGAACGCATGGAACAAACGGCCGAGGCCGGCACGGTGTTGGTTGTGAGCGGCGCCGACCTGATGGACGGCACACCCATCTACGACATCAAGCCCTACCTTCCCTACACCGACATCCATAGTGATGCTACTGCCGGTTTTGCCGAAGCGGGAAGTGACTACCGGCTTGCCGTGGAATGGGAACCTGAAGCAGAGAACCGGTTGCCTGAAGCCGTGAAGCGCGACCTGCAGGATATTCTGGCCGAAGACCCACGTCCTGCCTATCACAACGACCCCGGACGCCTCTATGGTCTGAGTTATGCAGGCTGGAACATCCGCTTCCGCGTATCCGGCAACACGCTCTGCGTCACAGCAGCCGACCGGCGGACGAATACCAACCCCGGCAAGCACTGATGCGCCACACGGGCGGAACCGGCTGCATCTTGTCCCCAAAATTCGACTATTCGGAGCTGGCTCAGGGGGCTTTATCCGTTAATAAGTTCCATTGTACAAAAAAAAACAGTAAATTTGCGGTCTGAAAGGTGTATTCGGACGCTTGTGGTATGCACTCTCTGCAAGCGGTTGCCGGATATTCCGTAACATGACTATTAACCATAACAACCAATATCATGAAAAAACAACTTCTCTTATCCCTTTTTCTCGTAATAACGGTTGCCGCTATGGCAGAGCCGTATTTCACCCGCATCAAATACGCCAACGGTGATGCCTCGAAAGATTTTGCCGCCGAAAAAGCCGGCGAACAGGACTTCCAAGGGCGCGACCAGTTTGTGTCGAAAGGCATAACGCTCTCGGCTGGTGACCTGATATTGTTCTACAATCAGGGGGCTGACACCGAGTGGGCCATCAAAGCCATTGACGAATACGGGGCATGGCAGCGCTTCACTGTCATGGGCGACAAGGGCATCAAGTGCAATACGGCCGGCACCTACAACGTTTATCTGAAGTTGAAGATGAACGATGACATCGTGTATTTGGAAGATGCCAATGCTACTATCGGCGGCGGCGACCAGAAGCCTGGCGATGCCACTTGTCAAGACGGTCCTTACGGTGTACAGGTCATCAGCGGGAAGGACACTGTGGTGTATGAGGCTGCTAATACGGGCGAGGTGGACTTTCAGGAGCGCACCCAATATCTGGCACATGTGCAACTCAAGCAGGGCGATGTCTGCAAGCTGATCAACACCAGCTGCGATGCCACATGGATGGTGGATATGGACCCCTATGACGAATATATCAACTTCACGGGTGGCGCCGCTGCAGGACAGATTACGTGCAACAAGGCAGGCTGCTACGACTTCTATATCAAGCTGAAGATGAACGATGACCTGCTCTATATCGGCGCCGGTACGGACTGCGGCAATCAGCCCAACCCCGGCGGGCAGGACAACAAGACGAAGAAAGCCTACACATCGGCCGTTCCCAGCCAATGCGGCGACGTGCTGCTGCAGGCTTTCTATTATGACTCCTATTCGGGAAAGACCTACAACGGAGTCAAGTTCTCCGACACCAAGTGGGCTACGCTCAACGAACAGGCGTCTGAGATAGGCACCTACTTCGACATGGTATGGCTTCCGCCATCGGCCAAATCGTCGGGCGGCACAGGCTATCACCCCTCGCAGTACAGCAACCAAAACAGCGCATGGGGCTCGCGTACCGACCTCGAGAAGTTTATCACAACCATGCACAACTCACCCCGCAAGACAAAAGTGATTGCCGACATTGTGGTCAACCACATGGACAATAAATCCAGCTGGTGCGATTTCTGGGAGCAGGACTTCGGCAGCTACGGCAAGTTCCAGCCGCAGGCCGCTTGGATTACGTCGAACGATGAGTTGGCAAGCGCCACTACAGCGGCAAGCTGCAAAGGCAAACAAGGAAGCATAGCCGATGACGGTTATGGCGATGAGGCCAACTATGCCGCCGCCCGCGACCTCGCCCACAGCAACGTCGAGGTTCAGAACCTGGTGAAGGCCTACCTCAAGTGGATGTACAACACGGTAGGCTACGATGGCTGGCGCTACGACTACTGCAAAGGATTCAACACCTGGCACGTAAGCAACTACAACAAAGCATCGGGGGCCTACTTCTCCGTGATGGAATACTGGGACGGCAATATACAGGTTCTTCAGGACCGCCTGAAAGAGGCCGAATGGAACACGCTTACCTTCGACTTCGCCACTAAATACGAGGCGTTCAACCGCGGTATTGCCGCAGGAAACTACAGCGGCTGCAAAGGCTCGGGGTTGTTAGGCGCTGGCATGAGCAAATATGCCGTCACCTTCATCGACTCGCACGACTCGTTCCAGCGTGACAACAACGAGATGTGCGGCAAGAACAACAGTCTGAGCAGCGCGAACAAAGCCAAAGTACTTCAGGCCAACGCCTTCCTGCTCTCCATGCCGGGTATTCCCTGCGTGTTCTATCCGCACTGGGTTGTGTTCAAGGAAGAGATTGCCAAGATGATTATGGCCCGCCATGCCACTGGTGTCCACAGCGAGAGTTCGGTGAGCGACAGCGGCGACAACAGCGGCTATGAAGCCTACATCACCGGCAAGACCGGTATGATATGTCTCCAGCTCGGCAACAAGGTAGGCAATGCACCAAGCGGCTACAAGACCGCCTCTAAAGGCACCGGCTATGCCGTTTACTATAAGACTAGCGGAACCGGCGCCGCCCCAAGCGTTATCGTCACCCCCGGTTCCTCCGTCTTCAAGGATAATGAAAAAGGTCTGACAGTAACCGTGAAGGCCGTTGCCCTTGACGGTACCGCCACCGTATATTACACCACCGATGGCACCGAACCCACCACCGCCTCCCAGAAACTGACCGGCACCACACTCACCTTCAAAGAGACCACCACGCTGAAAGTGATGGCCGTAGCAGGTAGTGCCAAGTCGGAGGTGCAGACCTTCACCTATACCTACAAGGCTCCGCAGGATGTAACCACCCAGCCTATCACGGTCCGGTTCTATGCACCCTCGTCATGGAAAGCCGTCTATCTCTACACATGGAACGGTGCCGACCTCGGCAAATGGCCGGGCAAGCAACTGACGGCCGATCAGGATGGCTGGTATAGCTATACGTTTGAGAAAGGTATGAAGTCGGTCAACTTCATCTTCAACGGAGGCGAAGGAGCCGAACAGACCAGCGACCTGAAGACCGATGAGGATGTATGCTACTCGTGGAGCGGCGGTGCTGAGAAACTCCTGCCCGACTGCGAGAAGCCGACGGCCCTGCCGGTGAACAAGGCTGTGGAACTCACCGTTTATCCCAATCCCGTACAGGACATCTTGTACATCAACAGCGAAACGGCTGTCACGAAGGCCGCCGTCTATTCACTCACCGGCCAGTGCCAGTACACGGGAAGCGGCGACTTGAAGCAAATTGATGTGCACCAACTGCAAGGCGGCATGTACGTACTGCAGCTCCAAACGGCTGAAGGACAGACCACCCGCCTCTTTATCAAGCAATAAGAACCACACACTCGCAGAGCCTGCGGTCACATCGCAGGCTCTGCAACTTCTTGTATCTATCAACTCAAACAACCATATCATGAAGAAACTCTTTACATTGTTAGCAGCAGTAGCATTTGCAGGCTGTCTGTCTGCCCAGGAATGCCAGGACGGTCCGTATGCGGTGCTCGTCAACGGCACGACCCAATATGCCATGACAGATGACGGATTTTCGCCCGATGGTCTGCCTCAACTGAAGGCCGCCGTACCGATGCAGGTAGGCGACTACTTCGAGATTCTGAACACCAGTTGCAACCAGACATGGCTTCCTGCTCTGGAAGACGGTGGCGACACCAATGCCAAAAGCACCTTTACGCTTGCCGACAACCACGGCACGGCCACGGTAGCCGGTTGCTACAACTTCTTTCTGAAGAAACTCTTCGGCTCCGACCGTCTCTATGTCGGCAACGATGGCGAATGCAGCGGAAGCGGCCAGCCGCTGAACGGGGAGGAGAAACCCCAGAATGGCGACGGCTGTCAGGACGGCCCCTATGCGGTACGCGTCAACGGCTCACAGCTGTATTCGATGGCAGACGGGGGCTATGAGGACGATGACCCCAACAAACGCCCGCAGCTTCACGCCGATGTGCCTATGAAGACAGGCGACTACTTCGAGCTGGTAAATAGTAGTTGCGGCTCCGCTTGGGTACCCCAACTCCAGTCACCCTCCGACGACGACCCCAACAAGGCGCTGGACAAGTTTGAAGTGAAGGACGGCAAATGCTACGTATCGGCTGACGGCTGCTATAGCTTCTGGTGGAAAAAGCAGTTTGAGAATGACGAATTGTATATCGGCTCCAACGGGAACTGCAACGACCAACAAGGCGGTCATCAGGGAGGTCAGCAAGGAGGACAGCAAGGAGGCAACACCGGCACCCAGCCTGCTGCAGGCGAATACTATCTGATTGGCAACTGGGGCGGACAAGACCACGGTGACGGCAACGACTACAGCACCTTCATTGAGCAATATAAGTTCCAGAACGGCAAGATTTCCGTCAAACTGGATTCCGACAACGGCGACAAATACGCTTGGATTCGCGTAAAACGCGCCGACGGCATGTTCTACTCCACGGAAGGCTGGTTGGGCGACGGCAAGAAGTCCGTCACGCTGTACAGCGCAGCCTATCTCTATCAGAAAGGCAGCGACGGTGAATCGAACCGTTGGTCGGTACCCACCAACCAGCAGCTCTACATCACCATGACTCTCAAAACCGAACATGAGATGGAGGTGAATCTGGTAAGCGAAAGCGAATACAACAACTTCTCCGGCGGCAATACGCAAAACCCCGATACCACACAGACCAAGCCCGGTGACAACGGCGGTAATGGCGGTAATGGCGGCAATGGCGGCAATATCCCGCAGACCGGCATCACCATCCGCGTCATTCTTGACGCTTCCGTCACCGACTGGGACGAGAACAACATCTGGTTCTGGGTGTGGGAAGAAGGCTCGGAAGGACAGTGGGTAGCTGCCGAACGCTACGGCGACTATTACGGCTTCCATGTAGAAGCAACCTTGGTTAACTTCGTTGTTGCCAACAACAACGAATGGGGCGACGGTCTTGGCTCGCTGCAGACGGAAGACCAATTGGGCGTTACCGCTTCTTCCTGCTATAAGATTGTGGCCAAGGCCGGCGATGAGGCCAACGAGCAGAAGCGCGACCTGGTTGCTATTGACTGCCCCGCCACGGCGTTGGAGACCCTCCCCGTAGCAGCCTTCCGTGTGGAAGACGGCACCGTTTATGCCAACGGCGAGATGCGTATCTACACCGTAACTGGTCAGGACGTCACACCAATGAACGGACGCCTCAACGGCTTGTATATCGTCACTGTCAACGGACGCGCCGCACGCGTGAACATCCAATAAACCATTATACTAACCCTCTAAAAACAACACTATCATGAAAAAACTAACTCTATTGTTCGCGGCAGTAATGATGTCGCTTACAATGTTCGCCAACGTTGATTTGTACAACGCCAAAACGGGAACAACAGCCGTTGATTACTACCTTGTAGGATACATCAACGGTGCCGATTACGGTTGCGAAGGCGATGCTGCCAATATGGGATCGTACAAGTTTGTGGACGGCAAACTCAGCGCCAAATTCGAGAAGGACTCTTATGTATTTGTCAAGACAGCAGGCAATACGTCATGGTTCATGGCTGCCAAATATGTGCCAGCTGCCAAAAGTGTGACTGCAACTCTCGCAAACACAACGACCGGAACCAACGAGAAGATAGGCGTGGCCGCTAATGTGGATATTGAATTCACCCTGACAGAGAATATCGACGGAACCCTTACGCTTGCTTATGAGCAAAAGGGAGAAGTGCCGGTTCCAAAAGCCGAATATGCCCTTGTCATTGGCACAGATAAGGTGGACATGACCAAGAATCCGGGTAATGACAAAGAATACATGGCTACCGGTGTGGCTATCAAGAAAGACGCAGTTGTAAAAATGTACAGCTATGCCGGCGAGACGGAATTCAAACTGGACACACTCAATTCTTACAGCACAGAGAACGTTGAACTGGCTGATGGTGCCCTCAAGTTCAAAGCTGACGGCGAATATGACTTCTATTTCACTCCCCAAGAGAACAACAATCTCATTTACGTGGGCGAGAAGAAAGAGGATTATTACACCGTGACAGGCGACCAGGGTCTCCTCGGCTCCGACTGGGGAACAACGGACAAAGCCAACCTGATGACCCTTGCAGACGGTGTGGCTACCCTCATAAAGGAGAAAGTGATGCTCCGGAAGGGAACGTATGAGTATAAGATTGTCAAGAATGGAGACACCTGGTATCCCGAAGGCTCAAACAACAACCAGAAACTGGACATCACCGCTGACGGCGAGTACAAACTCACTTTCACCTTCACTATCGAAGGCAGCGTGATTACCGGCAAAGCCGAGAAGACCGGCGACTATGTAAAGCCCGCTGACATATATGTCATCGCCGGCCAACAGGCGTTGCTGGGGGCCGAATGGGATGCAACAGTACAAGCCAATCAGATGACCATCAGCACTGACCAGAAGACCGCCACTCTCGTAAAAGAAAAGCTGATGCTGGCTGCCGGCGAATACGGCTACAAACTCGTGCTCAACGGCAATTGGATTCCGGAAGGCGAAGGCACAGAGCAAAAACTGAAGATTGAGGCGGATGCCGAATACAAGGTGACATTCACCGTCAACATCGCCGACACCACCTACACCGCCACAGCCGAGAAAACAGGCGACTATGTAGTTCCTGCTGTTCCTCCCCAGTTTGCCCTCATCAACGGCAACGACACCCTTGACATGGTGAAGAACGACAAAGCGGAAGGCGAAGAATATATGATCCTCGGTGCAGAACTCAAGAAGGACGACATCATCAAGGCTTACAGCTATGCTGGCAACACCGTCTTCGCTCTGAAAGTCCTTAAAGAAGGCTCTGACGAAAACGTTACAATGCTGCAAGACGGCACGCTGAAGATAGGCGCCGACGGCAAGTATGACTTCTATCTGGCCCCCGCCGAGAACAACGATGCCATCTACGTAAGCAAGCAGGGTTCTCCCACCGCCCTCGACAACGTGGAAGCGCTGCTCGACCTCAATGCCCCCATGTACAACCTCAGGGGACAGCAGGTGACGGCTGCCTACAAAGGCATTGTCATCCAGAACGGTACGAAGTACATGCTCCGATAAGAAGCTCCGCCGAACCGGACACCGGTTCGTCTTGTAACACACAGAGGGGTGCCTGCGGGTGCCCCTCTGCTTTGTCTGCCTCCACACCTGCTCACAGCACTTGTTGCTTTTTCCTGCGTTTGCCCTCACTATCACTTTGCAAATCCGCAAAATTGTTGTATCTTTGCACCCGATATGAAACGCACTCTCTTTTTCCTTCTTTGTCTTCTGATGCTCACAGCTTGCGAAACGGTTGAGAACAAGGTCGATGTCAAGACCTATAGTAACCTCAACCTTCGTGTCTATACGCCTCAGTTCAGTGCTATCGGTCTGCGTTGTCAGACCATGCCCGGCAAAGAGGAAGAGAGCGTTATCTACGTGGCAGAAGCGGCCTTTACGGAGGCACGGCTTGACACCTTCTTCCATGCCAATATCGATGGCAACCACGTGTCCGATGGTGTCTGGTACGAAGGAGCTCCTTGTGTGGAGACACCACAGAAGGTGGGCAATACGGGCGGCTTTGTATGGTACAACGGTGCCTATCAGTTCTTTGCTGACACCGCCTCGGCCGAACAAGCTCTGCGTCTCGCTGCCGAAAACGGAGGCATGGGATTTCGGCAAGAAACCATCATTCACAAAGGCAAATATGTTCGCAATACCCGCACCGAGAACCCGCGATACAACCGCGTGGAGATATATCGGGTGCTGGCCGAACTGGACGGGCGCCTCTGCATTATTGAGAACATCGACCCCGTCCCGTTCTCTGAATTTCTGCCTGCCCTGCAGGCCCTGCAGGTCACCGAAGCCCTCTATATGGATATGGGCAACGGTTGGAACTATTCTTGGTATCGGTTGGCCGACGGCTCCGTCAGGGAAATTCATCCCGTGCACTACAAGTGCCGCTACTGCACGAATTGGATCGTGTTCTACATGTAAGAAACATTTCAACCTATAAAAAAACAATCATTTAACGCTATGTTTATCGAAAACGTACATGCCCGCGAGATTCTTGACTCGCGTGGAAACCCTACCGTTGAGGTGGAAGTAACTCTTGAGTGTGGTGTAATGGGTCGCGCCAGCGTACCCTCCGGCGCATCAACCGGCGAGAACGAAGCCCTCGAACTCCGCGATGGCGACAAGAGCCGCTATCTGGGCAAAGGCACCCTGAAAGCCGTACAGAATGTAAACGAAATCATTGCTCCCGAGCTCATCGGTATGTCCGTGCTCGAACAGCGCGCCATCGACGGCAAGATGCTGCAGTTGGACGGTACCCCCACCAAATCGAAACTTGGTGCCAACGCCATCCTCGGTGTCAGCCTCGCTTGCGCACATGCCGCTGCCGAATATCTGGAAATCCCTCTTTATCGCTACATCGGCGGCTCCAACGGACACGTACTGCCCGTCCCGATGATGAATATCATCAACGGCGGTGCTCACTCCGACGCCCCCATCGCTTTCCAGGAGTTTATGATTCGCCCCGTTGGTGCCCCCACCGAGCGTGAGGCTATCCGCATGGGTGCCGAAGTGTTCCACGCACTGGCCAAGCTGCTCAAGAAGCGCGGCCTGAGCACTGCCGTTGGCGACGAAGGCGGATTCGCTCCCGCACTGAACGGCATCGAAGACGCTCTCGACAGCATCATCCAGGCCATCAAAGATGCCGGTTACGAACCGGGCAAGGACGTCAAGATTGCCATGGACTGCGCGGCCAGCGAGTTCGCTACCTGCGAAAACGGCGAGTGGTACTACGACTATCGCCAGCTCAAAGACGGCAAGAAGAAAGACCCCAACGGAAAGAAACTTACCGCCGCACAACAGATCGACTATCTGGAAGAGCTCATCACCAAGTACCCCATCGACTCCATCGAAGACGGTCTGGACGAGAACGACTGGGACAACTGGGTAAAACTCACCGAGCGCATCGGCAACCGCTGCCAGCTCGTAGGCGACGACCTGTTTGTTACCAACGTACGCTTCCTTGAGAAGGGCATCAAGATGGGTGCTGCCAACTCTATCCTCATCAAAGTCAACCAGATAGGTTCACTCACTGAGACCCTCGACGCCATCGAGATGGCCCACCGCCACGGCTACACCACCGTCACCTCCCACCGCTCCGGCGAGACCGAGGATACCACCATTGCCGACATCGCTGTGGCTACCAACTCCGGACAAATCAAGACTGGTTCCCTCTCCCGTACCGACCGTATGGCTAAGTACAACCAGCTCATCCGCATCGAGGAACAACTCGGCGAGCAGGCTCAGTATGGCTATAAGAAACTGAAATAAAAAAAGACAACCGTATGCAAAAGTATGTTTGCACCGTATGCGGCTACGTGTACGACCCCGAAATAGGCGACCCGGACAGCGGCATCGCTCCCGGAACGGCCTTTGAAGACATTCCTGCAGACTGGGTTTGCCCCCTCTGCGGAGTAGGAAAAGACGACTTCCAACCCCAAGAAGACTGACCGGCAATGAGGGTGCGGTTGACGCAAGTCACCACACCCTCATTTATCTATCCTAAAAACAGCAATGAAGACTATCGCAACCGACATCTATTATATCGGAGTGGACGACCACGACATCCGCCTCTTCGAAAACCAATATCCCGTGCCCTGCGGCATGGCCTACAACTCCTACCTCATCACGGACGAGAAGACGGCCCTGCTCGATACCTGCGACATCCGTAAAGCCGACGCATGGAAAGCCGGCCTGCAAGAGACCCTGCAAGGCCACCAACCCGACTATCTGGTCATGCACCACATGGAGCCCGACCATTCGGCACTCGCCTTGTGGGCACTGCAGCAATATCCTTCGCTCACCATCGTGGCCTCGCAGAAAGCCCTGCAGATGCTGCCGCAGTTCTTCGAAGGCATCAGCCTTGAAGGACGCACGCTCGCCGTCAAAGAAGGCGACACGCTGCCCTTAGGCAAGCACACGCTGCGTTTTATGATGGCACCGATGGTGCACTGGCCCGAAGTGATGGTCAGCTTCGAAGAAACGGAACATATCCTCTTCTCCGCCGATGCTTTCGGCTCGTTCGGTACGCTCGACCAACAGGAAGACGACTGGGCCTGCGAAGCACGACGCTATTACTTCAACATCTGCGGCAAATACGGCATGCCCGTGCAGACCCTGCTCAAGAAGGCGGCAACGCTGCCTATACGGACTATCTGCTCGCTCCACGGCCCACAGCTCGAAGGGGTTGCCATGCAGGAAGCCTTGCGCTTGTACGACATCTGGAGTCGCTACGAGGCGGAGAAGGAGGGCGTGTTCGTCGGCTATGCTTCCATCCACGGCGGCACGGCAGCAGTGGCACACGAAGTGGCACAGATGCTCGAAGCCCGCGGACAAAAGGTCTGCCTCATGGACCTGACAACCGAAGAAGTGAGCTTCGCCGTTGAAGATGCCTTCGCCTACGGCAAGGCCGTATTCGCCGCCTCTTCCTACGATGCGGGGATCTTTCCCCCGATGCATAACCTCCTCCACCACCTGCAAATCAAAGCCTGGCAAAAGAAGCGTGTTGCCGTCATCGAGAACGGTTCATGGGCTCCCTCTGCCGGCAAAGTGATGCGCGAGATGCTCTCGCAGATGAAAGACGTGGAAATCGTGGAACCCCTCGTCACCATCCGAAGCCGAATGAAGCAGACCGACAAACCGCAACTGGAGGCACTGGTTGATGCCCTGCTGGCCTGACCCGCCTTCTTTTACGGCACCGATACCCCACAGCAGAAGACATAAGTTATCAGTCATCCACTTCTAAGTAAATCCATCAAACAAGCACCATGCTGAAGGTCAGCATGGTGCTCGTTTTTGTGGCATCTATCGAATCTGTAGTTATCTATAGGAGAGCTCCGTCTCTTCCAGACGGCACGCACAATTCATCAATTCCTCAATTCACCAGTTCCACCAATTCATCAATTCCCCAATTCCTCACTCCTTCCAGAGCCAAGCCCGCAGTTCCTTCCTGCGTTTCACGCCGTAGGCTGATACACAACCTGCCACGTAGCCGGCAAACAGGTAGAGGAGAACAAACGAGAGACGTCCCTTCTGCGGTACGGGATCCACCGTGAAGCCAACGGTGGCCGTTACGGGAGCGGTACAACGCGTCAGTTCATAATCGGTCTGCTCCGCCAGTTTGGCCAATTGCTCCATCTGGGGCGTAAGCATACGCATCTCTTTGCGACCTACCGTCAGCGGACTGCTTGACCAGTTCCGCTCCTTGCCAATCTGTTCGTCAGGCACGCCTTTGAAATAGAAAGCCGAAGCGATGCTGTCCATTTTCAGAAGCTGCTTGTGATAGAAGGCCGACTTGTCGGTCAGTATGTTCCTATGCGCCTCAAATGCCTCCTGCATTCCCGGCAGACCGTTCAGATAGGCGAAGACAGCCTCGTTCAGAATAGGCAGGTCCTGAGGCTTGCGCATGCGCAGACGTATCATGAGATAGTTAGGCATCAGAATGTTTATGGAGTCGCTCAGCTTGTGTCTGCGGCTGTAGTCAATCTGATCCACCGTCCGGTTGCGGTTGTAGTCCACGACAGGGAAACATTCCATTCCCGTCATGCCGCTGGCCACCTCGTCAGACACTCCTAATATCTTTACAAGAGTCTGTTCCGCCAGCATCTCATAGTCCGTGGCCTTGTCTATTCTGTCCACGGCTGCCGTGATGTCGTCTCTACTCGGACCGTTCAGCATCACCAGCGTCTCCGCTTTGTATTCGCGGTGGGTCTTGCCTGTACGCCAGATGCCTATGCCGGCAAACAACACCATAATAGGCACCACCACATACCAGCGTTGCACCGCTATCCGCAGACTGTCGGTTAGCAGGTGCCACACATATTGCAGACAGTGTACCCCCAAGCGGAATAGCGCCTTGCAGAAGTCATAGAAGTTCATTTCACGTTGCTCCATAATGACAATAAGATGTTTTTATGATTAGAGGAATATCAATTGTGCAAGGATATATACCGGCAGCAGGATGATGAGCGAGAAACGCACCATATAGCCAAAGAACGACGGCATCTTGATGCCGCTCTCCTCTGCGATGGCTTTCACCATGAAGTTGGGGCCGTTGCCTATATACGTCAGCGAGCCGAACATCACGGCTGCTATGGAAATGGCCTTGAGCAGTATCTCCGGTATGCCGGCCACGAACGATGTCCCGTCCAGCATACCGCTCACCACGCCCGCCTCGGCGGCAGCCAGCGACTCAGGCAGACCCGAAGCCACGCCATGGAAAGCCACCGCCGTCGGCGTATTGTCAAGGAACGCCGACAACGCACCGGTTGCATAATAGAACTGCCACGAATGCTCAAAGCCGAGGTCGGCAGCATGCGCCTTCAGGAAGGCTAATGCAGGAGTCATCGTGGTGAAGATGCCGAGGAACAGCACGGCCACCTCAATGATAGGAGCCCACGTGAACTTGTTGTCCCCGAAGCGCACCTCTTTCTTCGTGGTGTAGAGCGAGAGGAACGTCAGCGAGAGCAGCACTATCTCACGCAGATACTTCAGCCACAGCGGCGCATCCGCCTCCCCCATCTGCTTGATAGTGCCCTCGTTGATAAAGGCAACCGACAGCACCACACCCAACAGGTAGAGGAAATTGATTTTCCCCCGTACAATAAGCGGAGTGGCCTCACGCACGTCGGCCGACAGAGCGGTCCAATCCTCTTTCCTGTAATAATAAGTGTCAATAAGGAAGTACAGCAGCAGCAATACCAGACCCGTAAACGCCCACTCCGGCAGCAGATGCAGGAACCACGTGAAGCTGGCCCCGCGAAGGAAGAGCATAAAGAGCGGGGGATCGCCGAGCGGAGTCAGCAGACCGCCGCAGTTCGCCACTAACGCAATGAAGAACAATATCGTATGCACCGTATATTTACGCTGCTGGTTGGTGGTTATCACCGGCCTTATCAGCAGCATCGCTGCACCCGTCGTACCCATCACGCTGGCCAGCACCCAACCCAATGCCAGAAAGCCCGTGTTGATGACAGGCTTCGCCTTCAGGTCGCCCGAGAAATGAATACCGCCCGTGATGACGAACAGTGCCAGCAGCAGCACGATAAACGGCACGTAGTCGAAAAACAACTGGTGCTCCAGCTCGTGCGTCATGCCGCCTATTATCAGGCATACGGCCACAGGGACGCCCAGCAGGCACGATACTATCAGTTTGTTACTGTTTTTTTCCCACCAGTGCTCCGCAATCAGCGGGCCGATGGCTATCATAAGCAGCATGAGCCCGAACGGAATCATCGACCATGCCGAATGTACAAGTTGTTCCATACTGTTTTGTTTGTGTTGGGTTATTCTGTCATTTGAATACGAGGGACGAAACAATGCTCTGCACCTCCGCATCCTCCGGCGAGGTCCTGATGAAGAATACAATGGCAAAGTTCGCCGTCTCCTTGCCGTCGGCGCTTCTGTTGTAGAGTAGGCCCATTGAGTCTATGCCGCCCTCCGTAAGTATAAACGCCTTGTAGCTGCAGCCAGCTATAGTCACGTCGGGAGCGATGCGTACGCCCATCTCGTCAACCATCATCTGCCGGATCTCGTCGAAACTCATGCCGTCGGTATCCCGTATGGTGATATTCAGTGAAGGACCATCTATAGAATCTGTCATACTGGTCCCTTTATAGACGAGTGCCTCGTCTTCTTCTTCCGATAATACGCTCCAGCCGTCAGGGAGCGTCAGGCTGAATGTTCTTTGGTCAATTGTTTTCATGCTATGAGAGTTTAATGGTTATACTGTTTCTCAGTCTAATTTCAGCACGGCAAGGAAGGCCTTCTGCGGCACTTCCACGTTGCCTATCTGCTTCATGCGTTTCTTGCCCCGCTTCTGTTTCTCTAATAGCTTGCGCTTACGGCTCACGTCGCCGCCGTAGCACTTCGCCGTCACGTCTTTGCGGACCTGCTTCACCGTCTCGCGGGCTACAATCTTCTGCCCGATGGCGGCCTGTATCGCAATGTCAAACTGTTGCCGCGGAAGCAACTCTTTCAGCTTCTCGCACATGCGCCGCCCGAAGTCCACGGCGTTGCTGCGGTGCGTCAGCGTCGAGAGGGCGTCCACCTGCTCACCGTTCAGCAGAATATCCAGCTTGACGAGGTCCGACGGACGGAAGCCGTTCGCATGATAATCAAAGGAGGCATACCCCTTCGAAATCGATTTCAGCTTGTCGTAGAAGTCTATCACTATCTCCCCCAGCGGCAGGTCGAACAATATCTCCACGCGGTTGCCGCTGATGTACTCCTGCTTCACCAGTTCGCCGCGCTTGCCTAAACACAGCGTCATGATGTTGCCTATATACGTGGTCGCCGTGATGATGCTGGCGCGGATATAGGGTTCCTCTATGTGGTCGATAACCGCAATGTCAGGCATGCCCGCTGGGTTGTGCACCTCTATCTTGTTCAGGTGCTTGTCATATACGTTGTACGACACGTTCGGCACCGTCGTTATCACGTCCATGTCGAACTCGCGGTCCAAGCGCTCCTGGACAATCTCCATGTGGAGCAGGCCTAAAAAACCGCACCGGAAGCCGAAGCCTAAGGCCACCGAACTCTCCGGAGTAAAGGTGAGCGATGCATCGTTCAGTTGCAGCTTCTCCAGACTGGCACGCAGGTTCTCATAGTCCTCCGCCTCTATCGGATACACGCCGGCAAACACCATCGGCTTCACCTCCTCAAAACCCGCAATGGCCTCCGAACACGGACGGGCTACATGCGTAATCGTGTCACCCACCTTCACTTCCGTGGAAGTCTTGATGCCCGAAATGATATAGCCCACATTGCCGGCCGACAACTCTTTGGCAGGCTGCATGTCAAGTTTGAGGATGCCTATCTCGTCAGCGTCATATTCCTTGCCTGTGTTGAAGAAACGCACGTGGTCGCCTTGTCGCAACGTACCGTTCACCACCTTGAAGTAAGCGATGATACCGCGGAAACTGTTGAATACCGAGTCGAATACCAGACATTGCAGCGGAGCCTTCGGGTCGCCCTGCGGAGCAGGTATCCGCTCCACGATGGCATCCAGTATCTCCTCCACACCCATCCCCGTCTTGCCGCTGGCACGGATAATCTCCTCCCTGCGGCAGCCTAATAGTTCCACTATCTCGTCCTCCACCATGTCCGGCATCGCACTGTCCATGTCGCACTTGTTCATCACCGGAATAATCTCAAGGTCGTGCTCCAAGGCCATGTATAGGTTCGAGATGGTCTGCGCCTGAACGCCCTGCGAGGCATCCACTATCAGCAACGCACCCTCGCAGGCGGCTATCGAACGGCTCACCTCGTAGGAGAAATCCACATGCCCCGGCGTATCTATCAGGTTCAGCGTGTATCGCCCGTCCGCAACAGGCGCGTCCCCCTCCCCGCCGGCCTTCGCTCTGTAGTCATACTGCATCTGGATAGCGTGGCTCTTGATGGTGATACCGCGCTCTTTCTCCAACTCCATGTCGTCTAACACCTGGTTCTCCATGTCCTTGCCCACAACGGTTTGCGTATATTCAAGCAGCCGGTCGGCAATAGTGCTCTTGCCGTGGTCGATATGGGCGATGATGCAGAAATTACGTATATGATTCATGCCGTTAGTGTCTTCTCTTGCATTTTACGAGTGCAAAGATACGAAGATTCCGTCAATCGCACAAACAGAAAAAGCCTCCCGTCCAAAAGTGGAGACTTTCCGTCAAATACCCGCACAGAGGGGGCATGGTTGCACATCTGAAATCTTTCCGCTATCTTTGCAGCATCAAACCGCAACCAACACTCCCTGCCTATGTATCTTCTCGAATTATGTTCCTGGTTCTCCGGCCGCCCGGGCGACGACATTGTGCAACTCGAAGCGGCGGAAGACAGCCCCCTCGAAGAACTCAGTGCCCGCATCAAAGTAGCCTTCTCGCTCCCGTACAACGACCTTGGCTTCCATTCCTTTCAGGCCAACGGCCATATCTACATGCAGGAAGAGCACATTCCCCAGGTGCTGGAGATGGAGTTTGAAACATGGGAACCCGCCTATGAAGGGCATGAAGAGCCCGACTGGATATTCATGCGCGATCACGTCTATCTTCCTTCCGAGACCGCCACGCTCAGCGATGTCTTCACGGTCCTCGGCTCCGCTGTTATCTACCGTCAGGATTTCCGCCACATCCGCATCCTGCTCTCGGAGCGCTTCGACACGGAGACTGTCAATGATTGACGAGGTCACCCGTCAGCGGAATCTCTGTCGTATCCGGCATCTCCACGGCGGGGTCACCCTGCAGGGCCGGCTCGCCTCCGTTGGTGGTGCAGGCACTCAGGGCCATCACACCCGCTATGCTGGCCGCAATACCCGTAATCCGTACGGCATGCCCCAACGAACGCCGTTTCTCCAACTGGTCTTCCAACCAGCTCACTTCTTGTTCGCAACGCGGGCACGTTCCCTCGCAGTCGCCTTCATGCGTACATTCCGGCTGAATCAGACGGATGTCGTTGGCCTCGGCTATCTCACGCCGCACTTCGCGCAAATGGCGGCACACTTCTTTTCCGTTATTCATAATTTGTCGGTTCTATGTTGGTTTATTTTTGTTTATAACGCGCGCCGGTTTCGTCTCTGTTCTATATGTAAACAGGTCGAAGTCCGTATAGCCCATATCCTGCAGCCGGGCAATGCTCTTTTGCCGGTGATACTCATCGTTATAGCCCGCTATCAGAGGAATGCGTAACGTCACATGGGCCGCCTTGCGCTGTGCAGCTAAAAGCCGCAGGTTGCTTATTACCCTTTCGTTGTCCTTGCCGGTATAAGCCCTATAAACCATGCCGTCCACATCCTTTATATCTACAATCCAGTGGTTTACAATCGGCAACAGCATCTCCACACGCTCCGCTTCCACGTTCAGCGAAGTCTCCACCGACAGGTTCCAATAGCTGCCGCACAATGCGCGGAACTCGCGGATGAAGCGACTGCGCAGCAGCGGCTCGCCACCGCCGAAAGTCACACCACCGCCCGTCGCTAAAAAATACAACTGGTCCCGACGGACAAGGTCATACACCTCCTGCGTGCTGCGCCACATCTGCTTCTCCGCTTCAAAACACTGCGGATTCAGACAATAGCGGCAGCGCAACGGACAACCCCCGAAGCAGGCTAAAGTGGTCACGCCTTTGCCGTCCAAATTGATGCGGTGACGGCTTATCCCTATAAACGGGGCACGCTCCATGTCGCTCCCTATTCCCACTGAGTGATATGGTTGCGGTTCTCAAAGTCAATGGTGATGAAGCCGTTGTTTTTCTGAATCATCAGCTCCATCTCTTTCGGACTCTGCTCACGCAGGTAGGTTTCAAAGAGATACACAAAATCAGTCAGTTTGCCTAAGGCAGTCTCAAATTCCTTGCGCCCGGGGTCATATT
The DNA here is from genome assembly GCA_017464025.1 of Paludibacteraceae bacterium. GTDB lineage: Bacteria > Bacteroidota > Bacteroidia > Bacteroidales > Paludibacteraceae > Colicola. The sequence continues at coordinate 46,358 of JAFUEI010000050.1, forward strand.
CCATTCCTTCCTGACGCTCGAATGTGCCGTCGATGTAGCGCTGCCTATCCTCTTTGCCTCCTCCAGACAGCAATGCATTGTCCTCCTCTTTGGCCACCTTGATGTACCCGCCCCATTTCAACGGATCCGGACAGAGGTTGCGCCAGATGTAGTTCGACCATTTCCTGTAAACGCTCAGCGCATCCTGCACATTGTGGAAACTGCGGCAACCGCTGCTGCTTCCGACGGTGTCGTTGTACAGCCATAGGGCAAGAGCTTCCTCCACACCGGCACCCCCTTCGTTAAACAGCGTATCGCGTTCGCCGCGGCTGAACATCCGCAAATCGTCAATATAACCCACACCCGTATAGGTGTAGCCCTGTTTCTCCAACCACGCCTTGCTCTCGTTGAACGACAGCCCTAATACGTGCTCCGTCGCTGCCGGAAGCGTCGTGTCGGTCGGAAGCGTCATCTGACCGTTGCTGCAGCCGCATAGCATTGCCGCCAAGGCCGCGATAATAAACAATTGCTTCTTCATGATATATCTATTTTGTTAGTTCTCTCCCGTTTCCTGCATCTGCTGCCCGTCAATGGCCGTCTGCACCGCCGGATCGCGCAGATAAGGGTTGAACGGCGGACGAAGCGTGTCTATATAACTACCCTCCTGACGGTACAACCTGTCATATTCAAACCGCGTATCATGCCTGCCATCTGGATCAAAAGGTTCGGTCGGCTTTAGGTCTGAGTTATAGCACCCCGCCAGCAGGATGCTCATACCCACTGCCGGAAGAACGCGAAGCAACGGCCGGAGAAGAGGTGTGTTTTGCATATTCCGCATTTTGTTGTAATTTTGCAACCGCAAAGGTACGGCATTAACTCCATATATGCAAATTCCCGACTTATGCAATGCCGTTTTTACCATTTCCAGTTTATGCTACTTATCAGCTGTTTACACATGCCAACATTTCGTAAGAGTTATGCAGAAGTCCCTTCTATCATTATGCAGCCTGCTTTGCCTGCTCTTTTCGGGATCCTGCAGCCGTCAGGATGTGCCTGAAGCCGCTTTCCTGCAGCACGCCGCTGCCATCCTTTGGGACGACCCCCAGACAGCTCTCTGCCTGCTCGACACCCTCTCCCCCGCCACCGTTGATGCCCTCACACCCACCGACCGCGCACACTTCTTCATGCTCCATACCCACGCCCTGCTCAAGAACGGGGCCTCTCCCGACCCCGCCGATGCCGAAACGGCCGCTGCCCGGTTCCTTCAGATTGGATCCGACCGCTATGCCGGCGAAGCACGATACGTGCAGGGAGCCGCTTGGGAAAAACGGGGAGACAGCTATTTGGCGGCCGAATGCTTCAAAGAGGCCGAGCATCTCCTCGACAATGCCGATGCGCCGCCCGTTCTCTCTGGCATGGTCTATTACAAACTCGGTATGACATTCGAGACCGACCAGCTCTATGAGGCAGCCGCCGAACAGTACCGCAAGGCCCTGCCCCTGCTCCGCCAGGCAGGCTATCCACTCTACACCGCCTGTTGCCTGCGCGACTTGGCACGCACCGCACCCGACTCGCCCGAACGCGACTCCCTCTTCGCACAAGCACTCCGGGAAGCACAACTGCTCAGCGACACACTCGTCTATCTCGATGTACTTAGCTACCGCAGCAACTACACCGGCCACAAAGACACACTCGCACTACTCGGCATCAACCGCTATATGTGCAACGTCCTCGGCAATCCGCGCTACGCCGCCGACTTGGCAGAATACTGTCTCGACAAAGGACTCACCGACTCCGCCATCCACTACATCCGCATCTTCGCTACCGACACCGCCGCCACGGCGTGGAGCCGCGAACGCTACGACTGGCTCTACAGCCGGTGGCTCCTGGCCACGGGACGCACTGCCGAAGCCTACTCCTTGCTGGCCGAACTCTATATTCACCAGTATCTCCGCCTCGCAGCCGACGGAAAAGCACGAACCTATGCCATCGCACGCCGCTACGACCTCCTGCGCGAGCAGGAGAAAAACCTCCGCCTCCAACTCGCCCAGCAGCGCCTCTGGCTCGTCATCGGAGCACTGCTCCTGCTCTTGCTCGCTGCTACCCTCGGATGGCGCTGGATGCGCCAGCGCCACCGCGAACAGGAGCGCACACAGCAGGAACGCATACGCGCACTCAATGCCGAACTCCGCCTGCGCAGGGAGAGCATGCGCCATGCTCTCGAACAGCGCGTACAACTCACACGGAAGATGCAGCTCGCCTCACTCATGCAGGAGAAACCACTCAAAGACCTGCCCGCATGGGCACAGCAATATATCAATGCCAACCTCTTCGCCTCACCCGACCAGTGGGCCGGCTTCCAGGTGGAGTTCAACGCCGTCAGCAACGATTTCCTCACACGCCTCGCTGCCGACTATCCCGCCCTCACACGGGCCGACCTGCAGATTACGGCGCTTATCGTCCTCGGACTCTCCATTCAGGACATCTGCATCCTGCTCAATCTCACCAAGCGCACCGTCTGGTCCCGCCGTCTCCGCATCAAGACGCACCTCGGCCTCACCGAGTCCGACCACCTCGACTCCTGGCTCCTCCAGCGCTTCAACGCCACCCTCTGACCGACTCTTGCCTGTCCTTCCGAAAACCGATTTCCTGCAATCCTCTCCTCCTCCCCCTCCGATGGGGCAGCTGCAAACGGCAAAAAACACCGCCTCCGATGAAGCGGTGTCTCTTGTATTGTCAGGTACAAACCGGAGAAAACTATGTCTTCCCTATTTCACTCTCACACCGGTAGCGGTGTACATAGTGCCATCCGGACGGATGATATAGAGAATACCGTCAATCAACAGTTTACGATTCAACCATCTATCATTCCTGACTGTTTCCTCTATACCTACGGAATTATTAATCACCACTGTGAACTCCACGCTTCCCCAGTCGCTAATCGGCTGCCGGTTATTGTCCAACGAGCGGACACGGCAGGTGATTGAATAAGAACCCGGAGCAGATTCTCCGAAATCAAGTCCGCCGTATAGCTCTGTTGTAATATCACCACCAAGCGACCTGTTATTTTGATTATATATAAACTCCCATTCGTAGTATTGCACGCCATCCACGGCCTTCCAGTCGAGCCAGACTACCGATCCATCCTGCGAAGCTATTAAGCCGGTAGGAGTATAGCTGCCCGGCTGTTGTTTCGCCGTTGCCGTAAACTGCGCCGTGTAGTCTGCATCAGCGCTCGCACTGACAACAGCCGGCGACCAGCCGCTGAAGAAATACGTATAGTTGTCATCTTCGGCCTTGGTAGGTGATGCACCGCTATAGACAGGCATGGCTCCTTCCTTCACTTGCTTGCTCTGCAACTCCGTCCCATCGTAATTAAGAAAACGGATAGTGTAATACACCGGTATCGGCTCCTCCTTTTGTTCCACCGCAGCGATAGTGATGATACGCGTGGCTGTAACGCCCGAACCGTCAATGGCTGTCGCTTTGACACTTATCGTCCCGCCCTTGTTGGGCGTTAAGGCGGTAACAAGACCCGACGACTGGTCTATTGCCGCCATATCGGCTCCACGGGTTATTTCCCACACAACCTGCTTATAGGTGGTGTTCGACGGCATAAAATCGGCATACAGCAAGAGCAGCGTATTCTCGGCCGTAGTCTCATATCTCCCGTTCGCTGAAAGAATCGTCAGCGACGTGGCATAGGTCATTGTTTTGGCTGCCGAACGGTTGACGATGTTCGAACGACCCTGTAGAGACGGTTGACTAACCGTCTCGATGACATGCCTTCTTGGAGAAGCTGATGCCTGCGACTCTGCACTCAGCACATACTCTATCGCGTACAGCGGTTGTCCCTCTTGTGGCGCGTAGTCGGTGTAAGAGGTGTTGTACGACGACACAGAAGCTATCTGTGTCAGACTGCCCTCGCCGGAGCCGCGCAAGATGTTATACGTCACCACATCGGCACCCACATACTGGTTCCATATCAGATTCCATTGGTTGTCACTCACGCCGCGGTTTATCGTCGTATGAACCGTCTGATGAACCGCACTCGCCGGTGTCTTCGTGCCCGACTCCATCACGCCGCGCAATGCATAACGCTCTGCTTTCTGAGTCGCATCCGAAGAGAGGTCGGTGTATCGGCCGACTGAGGTCGATACTGTACCTAATGAGACAAACTGGTCGCGCACATTGGTTTCTTTTAGAACCTCAACCTGCGGGAAGGCAACGAGCATATCGCTTGTTGTGTTCCAACTGATGATATTATGACCATCAGCATCAGAGGTAACGAGCAATATCTCCGGCTTGTCCTGCGCACTGATTATCTGAACCGGCTTCTGCGTCACGGCAGAGCAGCCGTTGCCGTTGCTCAGGGTGAGCACAAGTTCCAACGATGCGAACGTGGTAAGTGCATTCTCGGCGCTCCAGGCTCTCTTTGTGTCAAGCACAAGCGTGCGACCGTCGAAAGTCAGTTGCGGGTCGCGGTTGTCAATACCATTCCTTGTAATACTCTGCAATGCACCGTTTATGCTTATCTGTAAGTCACCGCTTAGTCCGTCAGCCCATGTCACATCTACCTCTCCGCCATCGAACAATGCCGACGGCAGATTCGACCAACCCTCTACCTGATCCACATAAATCATGCGCTCATATCTCTTGTCCCCAAGGGTGAGCGTGATAGTCTTCGTGCCTGCGGTGTTCCACGATACCCTGTACGGACCAAAGCCGCTGCCGCTCTCTATAGTGCCACCGTCGAAGTCCCAAACCGGTGTACCGGTGCGGTTCTCCGACATATAAGAGATGAGAGCTTCATCTCCCCAACAGATGGTGGTCGGTGCATCAATAATCTGCCGGTCAATATTCACGCCTATCCTCTCCGAGAAGTCTGACATGAGGTTGCGCTGGTCTATCGCCTGAACCTGCACCTCATAGTCACCTGCGGTGAGTTCTGACAACGGAACAAGGAAGCGGGTTGCACGGATATATTCATAACCCGGCAGATAGGCCGACTTGCTGTTCAGCCCGTTCTGCGGCGAGATGACAAATGCACCTGCACCCGTCCGTCCTGCATGCTTAACCGACAGGTTATAGCGCATCTGCGATGCCGGAGTGTGGTCGTCTGCTGCAGAATTCCACTCGACAAGCAGACCATTCTCTGTCTGCACTGCACGCACAGCAGTAGGAGCCTGCGGTGCGGTATTCGCGGAGCCTGCTATCTCGCGAAGTGCAGGAGTCGATGATATCAGGTTGCCGTATGCATCGTAGTTGCCTTTGCTGTCATAGAGATAGACAGCACCCGGGAAGTCGGTGTACATAAAGTTGTATGTTCTTTCCAACTGAGGTTGGATGAAGCCTTGCGTCATCACGCCCCCCTGCCCCATATACCATACATACAGACCGTAGATGTCGCTATAGCCGTTTTTGCCCAATGAGGCATTCACTTGGGTGGAAAGAATATCAAGATAACCGTTGTTGTCGATATCAGCAAGTAAGATTTGCTCATTAATATAGAAGTCGTTGAGTTCGCCAAGCGGCAGTATCTCGGGTGCCGACAGCGAGCGGTTCTCTTCGTTCCAAAGGATATAGATGGAGTAGTCTGCAGGTTTAGCATGACTGCGATGAGTGATAAGGTCAACATAGCCGTCGTTGTTCAGGTCGGCAAAACGGGCATCGGTCAAATTTAAGTCTTCATCAGCAAGAGCCTGCTGCAAAGGTATTGCCAACTCGTCAAACACGGCATTACCCTTGTTCTCATACACATACAGTGTGCGGTATTGGATTACATTGTCCACAAACTCGGTGTTGAGATAAAGGACATCAGCCCAGCCGTCGTTATTGTAGTCAAGAACCCTGTTAAGCGTTTGAGAATACCAATTTCCGGCACTCTCGGAAGCATAACCAAATGCTTGTTTGGCTCGCTTGCCGTCGCCGTTGATGCTGATGTCCTTATACTGATAACTGCCGTCGCTTTGCAGCGTCTGGAAGAACATTCCGCCTTCTTGATCGTATGAACCGGCAAACGCATATACCGAGGGCACGCCGTTGTGCAACATATCGGCACGCATAGGATTGGCAGTATAACCATCATTGTAAGAGAAGAATCCCGCAAGGCCTGCATCCTCTTTTTGTGAGGTCATATCCTGCACATTGTCAGCGTGAGGCAGAGTGGCGAAACGATAACCTTCTGAACGAGAATAAGAGTAGGTCTGCAGGTCGGCATAACCGTTCTTGTTCCAATCAAACCATACAGGTCGCCCCGAAATAGCAATATTGGTGTTCCATAGTCCCGTCGCCTGTGTGTAATCAACAATGCCGTTAGCCTGGGATATATACGAGTTGAACACGTCAAGCAGACCGTCGCCGTTGAAGTCGGCTTTAGCACTACTGCCGATTATATTGCTAATGGTATATCCGTTGTCGCTATTGCAGGTGAGGTATTCACCGGATATGCCTGCGGGCAATACGGTGAGCGTGGCGGAATAAGATGCCGCCTTGCCATCGGGGGCCGTAACAGTGTGGGTAATCACTTTCTCGCCTGCGGTCGGGAATAGGAGCTTGAGGAACGATCCCTGACGAATCAGTTCACCGTCTGCCTGTTGCCAACTGTGTTTGTAGTCGTCAGGTAGAGAAGTGTAGTGTATCTCTACCGACTCATTGAAGGCTATCTTCTCGCTTGAGAGCGAGAACTGTGCAGGCAGTGCGTTATGTACTATGCTTGCCTCTAAAGACCATGCCGAGCCTGCGTGCTGTGCATCGACAGTCTGAACAGAGGCATAGATGGTGGCAGGTGCGTAGGTCGAGAGGTCAACGGCATAACTGTGGCTCTTGCCCATGTTGCCGTCAAGGAAGTTGCGACGTGAACCGTCTGCGTTAGCGTGTGCATAGACGATGTCGTTGCCGCCTGCCTTGGTCCCTAATCGCAAGGCGTAGGTCAGGTCGCCCGTCATAGTCTCTTTGTCTTGCCCGTTCCGCCATGTGACGGTCAGCAGACCGTTCTCGTAGCGCAACTCGGGTGCTGCAGGTGCCTTAGGAGCGGTGTTGGCAGTAACACCAAACGTCTTTGCCTCGCCGAACTCAGTCGTGAAAATCCGTGTCTTGCCTTGCGCTAGTCCGCTCACCCATATCTCCGCCTTGCCGTCATTATCAAGGTCTTCGGCATTGATGCGCAGATTAGCAGGAGTGTTCGCGTATTCAACGGTGAACAAGGTTTGCGGTGCAGAGAATGTCAAGTCGGCATTGCCGCGAAGCCATGCCACCTGATGTTCGGTCGGTGTCCAACTGTTCTCCCCGTCAGCCCCGTTGAAGGCAAGCAGGTCGTAGTAACCGTCGCCGTCGATGTCCTGCAAAGCGGAGAACCAGAGATTTTCAGAACCGTAGTTCTGCTCCGGCCGTTGTGTGAAGTTACCTTGCCCGTCGTTTAAGAAGAAGCAGGTGTAAGCAGTCTTGGTGGCATTCCTCTGAGCCGAGAAGGTAGCGAGGATGTCAATGTCCCCGTCATGGTCGAAGTCGTAGCAATACAAGAGTTCATCCACGGCTGCGTTCTCATACAGCGTCTTGGTCTCAAAGTTGCCCTCCCCTTTGTATATGGAAACATACAGCTTCTCGCCCGGGAAGATGAAGTCCGTCAGTCCGTCGTTGTTCAAATCGGCAGGTACCACCATGCCGTTGGTCTCGGCTGTAACGAATATCCCGTCACCCATATTCAGATAGACAATGCCGTTATTCTCGTCAATTAGGTCGGTAAGGTTATCGGCATTAAGGTCGAGGGCTTTAGTGATGAACGGTACGGTATAACCTGTTGATGGTGCACGGCTCGCTTCCGCATTCCGTCTTGGCGCACGCGAGAGAGCGGCACCGCTCAAACTTGCCATACCTGAACTATAGCCATAGTTGGGCGTAATCAGACCCCTACCGGACGAGTAACTCTTCTCCTTGTAGGTCGCGGCCCACTCGGCGGTGGACGATATAGTCTCATACCGGTCCCATGTCATTACCTGCATATAGCCCGGTTTGAACGAACCGTCAGCCTGCTGATAGGCGAGGTAGTAATTGGTCGTTGAGTTCCAGTTGCCGTAGCCTAAACCGCCGCCGGCACCGATTTCAGAAACAAACCAACGGCTAATATCCACCACGATATAGTCGGTGCGACCGTCGCCGTTCACATCAAATTGCGGCAGGAACAGCGCTCCCTCAACCGCTTTGTAGCCGTCTTCTTCACTGAGAAGAGAGTAAGCCTGCTTGCTCTTGTTGTCTGATATAGTAATGCCGAAGTCAGGCTGACCGTCGTGGTTAATATCGGTTGGAAAGAGCGAGTTCATACCGTCAACAGAACCATATAATTTCTTCTCAAACAGAAAGTTGCTACTCTTATCGCCACTAAGGACAAGACTGTTGTCGCTCGACACATACAAGGCCTGTTTCTTGCCATCGCCATTCATGTCGTACATGGTGGATCCATCCGGCATGTCGATGAACACGAAGCCGTCGTCCGATACTAATTTGCCAATATAGGGTATATAACCCTTGCCTATGCCCCAACGGTCGGAATGATTGTAGCGGTTTTCTATGAACTTGCCAAAAAGAACAACCGTATCGCCTTGTTGCAACTGTTGTTGGCTGACAAACGGAGTAAGTTCCTGACCAACCATATTGAAGCCGTATATCTCCTCTCCGTCCTGTCCGTCTTCGGTAATGCCAATGGTCAGTTTGCCGCCTGTTTGCAGAGCCGACACACTATGCACTATACCCTTAACGGCGTATGCCTCTTTGAGGTATTTATCGCGCTCGCTTCCATTCTTTTCGCGGAGGATAGCGATAGCCTCGCTCGCCTCGGCCACGGTCAGTATCCCTTCGCTATCCTTATTGTATCGGTATAGTGGACTAATCGTAACGCCTGTCTCGGCGGCAGCACAATCAACGGCATCGATGTTTTGCAGATTTGCTAAATATCTGCAACGATAGCAGGCACTTGCCGTGATGCCCGTAATGTCCTTGGTGGAAGTTCTGCTATCACCTCCCCAGTTCCAGTTGATGTTGATGCTTTTCACGCTCTCGTCAAAGCTGAAAGAGTAATCCCCGTTCTCGTTCTTTGACATTCGCGTGCCCGGCCAGATGCCTAAAGGCTCCGCGTTGTCGTCGGTCCAAGCGTAGAGATATAGCGAACTCGTCGTTACATTGTCCGAACTGAGCGTAACGGTGATGCTCTTCTCTACCACCGGCTCAAATTGTATATCCGTCAGCGGGGTGTCCCAGCCAAGGAAAATATGATGCTTGAGTACGGGCGTGGCAGGAGCCGTGGCCGTGCCGCCTTGCTTCACCAACTGCTCGTCAAGCACATCGCCGAAGAAATCAACAAAACGCACCTCCACATAGCCTTGCGGGATACATCCTTCTATACTCTCAAACACCGGCCGGATAGTGAGGTCGGTGTGCACATTGCTGAAGGAGCTGTCCCAGCCTTTGAATACAATACACTCGTTAGGTGTCGGTTGGTCTGCCGGTGCAGTAGCACTCCCGCCATCGGCAATGGTCTGCGTGGAAATCTCTTTCCCGTCTTTGTCAAGGAAAGTAACGGTGTGGGAGGAAACAACTTCGCACAACGATTCAAAGGCTGTAATAACAATATAATTGTCGGCATTTGTGATGCCAAGACTGTCGGTCGCACCTGTCCACACCACCTTCACGCCCTCTTGCTTTGCCGAGCCGTTGGAGAAAGTGGAAGCGGCAAGGATGGCTGCGTTTTCTTCATTCGTACATGTGAAACTGAAATTGCGGATATAGTTCTTGTTTAAGACAGAGAGCACTTTGCCGCGAGGCATGCGTATATAGCATTTCGTCTGGTCGCTGTCGAAAGAGTAATAGGCGGACGGAATCTTTACGGTGATATCGCCTTGAGTCTGTGATATATCATTCCTGTCAATCGTCTGCTGCGCATTCCATTCGTAAGCAGTGATAGCAAACTCCTTCTTTGTCTCAAACAGCGGACGGATAGTCATGTCGCCGCGCACCTTGCTGTAGTCTTGGTCCCAACCGGCAAACTGCTCACACTCCTCGCCCGTCGGATCGGCTGGAGCCGTGGCGGCACCGCCGGCTATAACGGTCTCACGTTTCAGTTCCTTGCCGGCTTTGTCAAGGAAGATGACGGTGCAAGGCACTTGCTCGTAGTACTCACACGGAATACCGAAAGATACAATGTCGGCATTATCCCAAGCGTCTGACGGGTAGGTTATCTCCAACTGTGTCGTGGCGCCGCTCCAGACAACGGAAGCACCGTTCTGGCGCAGCGAACCCGTGTTGCACGTAGATGCTGCTAAATAAGCGGCACGCTCCTCGCTGATGGTGCGGATGGCAAAACTGCGGAAGACTTCCGGTTTCTTAACGCTCAGCACACTACCCTGCTTTAACACAAGGCAACGAGTGCTCACGCCATCGATATAGTTAATGTACCACTGAGGCTCTGTCCTGTCGCTGTAAGCTACGCTATACGTATAGCCGTTGTCGGTGGAAGAGAGACTGGAACTCTCGTTCTTCCACCATGTGGCAAGAGCATACTCTTTATCAATACGATAAAGCGGATACACTTCAAGGTCGGAAGTCACTTTGCTGAAGTCCTCGTTCCAACCGTCAAAACATTCATGGCTGATTACGGGCGCCGTTACACTCCCGCCGATAACCACCTGTTCGCTCTTCAGCTCTTTGCCGTCCATGCCGAAGAACGTCACTGTCACTTTATTATCTGTCTTGTCAGAGATGATGGTGATGCCATCGATAGACGCATCATTAAAACACTCCATCTCTACGTTCCCGCCACTGCCCAACCAGGCAACGGTTTGCTTCGTAGCATCAGCACCATATAGCTGAAAGACGCCGTTGGAACATGTGGCAGGACCGTTGTATGTACCATAATAGTTGAGACCGTTGAGGAAATAGTCGGCATAATCCGCATGAGAAAAATGAAGCAATATCTTGCGCATCTTGTAGGGTGCAACAAAACGCATGATTCCGTTTTTCTGCAAACGGACATTGCCCGACTGGAAATACCCATAAGAGATGGTGAGCGTTTTCCCGTCTTTGCTGTATGACTCATTCGAAACCCTTTCCCCGTCGCTGAAGCCCTCATCATCTATCCATTGCGCGATAGAAATTACTGTCGTGTCGTTGTATTTCGACTCGTCCTCTACTATCGGCACTGCTTTCTGCTCCGTAGCGAGAACGAATTGCACGAAGCGGGCGGTGTTGTTCAGCGTCACCGTCACGCTCTCGGCCTTGCCCTTCCATGTCGTCTTGGTGTCTGAGGCCGTTGCATTGCCTGTACTCCATGAGGCAGCCGCAAGGTTGGTGGCTTGAGCCGCACGATACATGCTGAACTCGGCTTGCGTGAGTTCATAGCCGTCTGCTGCCGTCAGCGTCAGCGTATTGCCGCTCACTGCCGCTATCGCCAACTGAGACAGGTTGTATGTCGGCTGAGTGCCACTGCCTTTCGAGAAACTGATGGTGATACCATCCTGCACTATACTGCCTACCTCACTGCCATCGGTCAGACTCTGTGCCGATGCCCATTGCTGTGCACTCACACTTGTCTCTGCAGCCTTTGTTGCACCCATGCCTAACGAGCACAAGGCAACGATCATAATAAAAAACCTTTTCATAGATGTATTGTTGGAATGTTTGATTCTCTATTGTCGGGAGGTATCCTTCTCTACCTTCTCTTTTGTCGGGATGCATCCTTCGGTGTGAAACAGCCGCATTGACCGTCGTTTCTGGAAGCACACTCATAAAAACACATTCAGGCGACGCGCACAAATGCGCATCGCCTGAACAAGTTAGGCCATGTTATTGCTATTCCGAGGTATTCCTCCGCCCGACCGAACCGGCAAATAACCGGGAATGGGGGGGGGTAAACCTATTGGTTATAAGGCATATATACCTTTCATTCTCCATGGTCGCTCCTCCTGAAAGCAACTATTGCATTACTTGAAAGCTACTATTGCATTGCTTGAAAGCAGCTATTCTTACTACCTCCGTATAACCTTGTTATATCAATCGGTCGTAGCGGTGCAAAGGTAGTGATTATTTTTCATTCACACAAACTCTCCCCTCAGCCCTCTTAAATGCCGGCATAGCGCAGCGTTCCGGAAGAGCCGGAATAGCGCAGCCTTCCGCAGATGCCGCCTTAGCGCCCCCTCTGCTCTCCACCTTCCCATCTACCCCCCCCCCACACACAACAAAGAGCCCCTCGATATCTCTATCGAAGGGCTCCCAAAGACGGAAGCTACCTACTCTCCCACTTGCGCAGTACCATCGGCGTTGCTGAGCTTAACGACCCTGTTCGGAATGGGAAGGGGTGGGACCTCAGCGCTATAACCACCTTAATCATTTCGATTGACATATTGAACACAGAATCATATAACA
>JAFUEI010000051.1 GCA_017464025.1 Paludibacteraceae bacterium
GCATGCCGAACTGTTTTACCTTACCGACGGCACGCCATTCCGTCTGCGGGTAGAGAACCGCAAAGTCAGTCTGCACCACTACACTGCCGGCATACAAACGGAAGAAAACAGGGAGTTTGTTCTAGAACCCACTCCGGACTATCTCTCAGACATTGAGCATACCCGACAGGGCGTAGAACACCCGATTGTGCGCTCTGCTGCCGACACAGACCGGAGCATATTGAGCAACACGTTTTACACCTACATATCAAACTACAGCCTATATGCTTACAACCCCAAAGACTACGGCACTGAAGAAATTGACCCTATTGAATATGAACGCCAGGTGAGGAAGCTGGCCCAAGAGGCGTTTGGCAAGCAGTTTGCCGGCGGGTTGAGCGTGTCAAGTACCGAACAACGCCACTGGCTATGCGGCCTGTTCTACAAAAACGACGGCTATCAGACACCTGTCGTGTTGGTGCCTTTCCGTCGCGCGGGGAACATCAACATAAACTCCGAGAGAGAACTGGCCAAAGACAAACTACTGGCTCTGATACTCTCCTCACCGGAGTTCCGCACCCTGAACGGACACCTGCGCATCACAGATATAGCGTGGTCGGAAAGACAGGACGAGGACTACGGGAAGCAGCGCCTGACGGACAAGCAACTGTTCGACAACCTGAGCGACAAAGAGTACGCCCTCATAAGGGAGAGCGTGCTGGACAGCTGGAAGAGACATGCCTACAACGGAGTGACCAATTTCTACAATCGGAACCGGGCGCACGGAAAAGCACAAGACTATCTGGTGTACAAGACCTTGAAAATAGCCGCGACATACCCCGTTTATTATGAGCACTATGAAAATATGCGCGAGACGCTGAAGACCATGCGAAGCTTAGGTCTGACGGAAGAAGAGGTAAGAACTCATTACGAGGCCGAACTGCGGAAAGAAACAAACGATTTCATTGACCGGCTGAGCAAGGACCATTCACATATCACGAGCAAGATTTGGCGTACACTGCATGCCATGCGGCATAACCTATACTCCAGTCAAGGTGGAGAAATGCCGATAACGGAACTGGCAGACCAGTTGGCGGGAATACTGCAGGCAGACACCCCGCGTAAGAAAGCGGCCACCAACCGGCTGGAGGAACTGCTTCCCCCACCCTATATCAAGACGCGGCTGCTGCTACAGGAGAATAGAGACCATAGTATGGTGGAGTTGGGAACCCTGAGCTCAGGCGAGAAGCAACAGATATACAGCATCAGTAGCCTGATGTATCACCTGAAGAATCTGGATTCGGTATGGGACGACGGCGGACAAGAACGCCTTCGCTACCGCCATGTGAACGTCGTCTTTGAAGAGGTGGAGCTGTATTTTCACCCGGAGATGCAACGCACCTTCATTAGCAACCTGACAAACGGCCTGCACCAATGCCGGTTCAAACACCTGAAATCAGTGCATCTGTGCTTTGTCACCCATTCGCCGTTCCTGCTGTCGGACATCCCCAGCCGGAACATTCTGGCATTAGACCAAAACGCCCGACCGATAGAGCAACGGCAGATAAAGAGTTTCGCCGCCAACATACACGACATGTTGCGCAATCCGTTCTTCATGCAGAAGCCGATGGGCGAAGAAGCAAGCCGGCTGATAAACCACATTTTGGAACAATTGCGCACGAAAGGAGAAGCGCTGACGGCGGATGAACGGCTGGCCTTGAGAACGGCTATAGAAACGCTGGACGAGCCGGTGATGCGAAACATGCTGCAACAAGAATACAGACGCACGCTACCGGAGACCGAGCGCCGTTTGGCAGAGATAGAGAAACAGATGAAGGCACTACAAGCAGAAAGGGACAAACTATGTGGCAACTGACTCCTCCAAGCGATGAGCTGAAAACATATTATACGAAAACGATGCTTGATCCGCTGGTAGATCGCATCAGGAAACACACCGACCGCTGGATACAAGATATATTGCTGCCAGATGAGAAATATCAGGAATTAAAGACGCTGCTGACCGGCACACCCGAACAATTGTTCCGCCTGAACCGGCAACTGATGGCCGCTATACGCCAACAAAGCGAGGCGGACTATGAGCGGGACCTGAAGCGCTACATACAAATAAAACGGAAGTGTCCGGAAGAGGAGAAAGACTTCTGCACCGCCTTCCAGCAACTACTGGACCAATTGGGCAAGGCCTTCGACTACACAGGACAAATAAGCAACAACAAAGCCTTGTCGTACAAGCTGACAAGCGAGCAGGGACACAACACCTGCACCTACTGCAACCGTCAGTACATCTTCACCATAGCGTCAGATAACGGGCAAACAAAACTGGTCCGCCCGCATCTGGACCATTGGTTCGCAAAAGCCTATTACCCGCTGCTGTCGTTGAGTCTGCAAAACCTGATACCCTGCTGTCCGGTGTGCAACAGTTCCATCAAAGGGGACGAGATATTTTCCTTGAAGACCCACGTCCATCCCTATCTGCAGCAACATGCACCGCGGTTCCGTTTCGCCGCCTACCCCGAAACAGCCGGACAGTGGGGAGTGCGGATTGAAGAACCGGACGATAAGAAAGAGCGGAACACGCTGAAGAGTCTGCATCTGGAGGAAGTGTATGCCTGCCATGCAGGGCTGGAAGTGAAAGACCTTCTGCAATGGCGGTTACAATACGGCGATGACTACCTGAACTGGCTGACCGAATCAATGCAGGAGCACTTCAGAATCAGCCGTGAGGAGACCTACCGCATGCTGTTCGGAACAGAAGCGGCTGCGGACAAAGCCCTGGACCGACCGCTGTCGAAACTGAAACGGGATATACTGGAACAATTGGGAGGAATAGAGAGCACGAAGCTATCGTCTAAATAAATTCTATGCCTATTCCCGCTTTCTCATTACATTCATCACAACTATATAATCTCACTAAAAACTAATGCTATTCCTCTTTCGTATATCCCAAGTCTTGCTTAACTCATTCAATTCTTACTTAACTCATTCACTCCCATCACGCCTAACATAAGAATATTTTGCTTGGCATCCACTTTGTCATTAGTGGTATAAAAGAGATATAGCGAATCGTTTTCGATGATAGCAGTTGGCTTGTAATAGTATTGCAGGTACTCACAATAATTCTCCATAAAATGATTATCTACAAGTGGTTTCAGTTTGAATTTAAAATTCACATTATTCTTTGAATATCCAATCATTATTACATCACCTTTTTCTTCAGAAGCAACCATAAACAAACCATCATTATGCTCTACCAAATCAAAATGCCACAAATCAAACCGATGCGGTTTGGGCGCGAAGTATAGATGCCCACCCAACATGCCAACTGTAGCACTACAGACACCCAATGAATCGCATAATGGTGTGCTACACTCCCTCCAAAACACGTATAAAATGGTATCTCCGTCTATAAAAATATTAGGGTCAGAATTGTAGCCTGCGAAGGGAGTGCTCGCCCCCCCCCATACATTCGCTACCCATTGACTTCAATGTAGTGGAATGATATAGTATCGGATTCTCCACTGTATTGTTCTCCCCATAATATGGCGATTGCACCATCCAATAGCGATACCCGCAAACAAATTATTTGCCACCCTTACACACGGATGCAAACAATCATTGTGATAAAAGTCAGAATCCAGAGTCGCCATATCTATTTTCGAAATATTATCACCCTCCAAAAACTGCCGCGGATAAAACATCACACAATACCCAACGATGAAAGATGCAATAGTCATAAATAATAGTATTGCCCATCTCTGTTTAAGCATATATTTCTCTTTTCAAATAAACAATTCCTCTTCCTAACGACTTTGAAATCCTATTTAATGCACGTTTTATAAAAGGCAGGCGCTGACGGCAATTCACATTGTAGAATGCATTGATAATGCGTTTGTCTTCGTAAACGACATCCAAGAAATGTGGATTCTCGTTATCACATAATGAAGCATGTGATAATGCAGTTTGCACTCCACAATTTTCACCAGAACCGTCCAAGCCTATATTATCAACATAGGACTTGCAAGGTATAATTGCCACGGCATGATTCTCAAAATGAGCCATAGTAAACAATATCGACCAGATATTCAAGCCTTTCTCCTGTTGCTGTTGAAACATCTGAAACTCGTCATCTCCCATCCGATTGAAAGCCTGTCTCATAGCAAGATTATTCTTCATGGCAACATAGTTGGTAGCATTCCAGTCAATCGTATCCCAACGGTCCTTCCAAGTGGCCCATCCCCATGAACAATTTCGCAAACATGCGTAAGTATCGTATGGATAATCATCGGGGATAGTCATTTTGCCAGGCGGATAAGTGTACCCACCAATGGAGAATACAGCAGGATATTTCTCATAGAAATCCAGCGCCTTGTTCATATACGATAGGAATGCCGGAGAAGTAACCAAATCGTCCTCCACTACTATTACTTTCCCGTATCGATTAACTACTTCAGTAACACCATCTCGGATAGATTTAGCCAATCCCTTATTGATAGAACTTTCAATTATTTCTACCTTGTCACACCACTTTTTACTACTAACAATGCGTTTAACCTCACTATTGGCATTTACAACAGCTTCGGTTGCATCCGACTTAACGCCATCAACATAGATATACAACCTACTCTGCCCCGCCAATGTATTCATTGACAAAGCTTCCAAAGTTCGCATAGTGTGTTCAGGACGAGCATAAGCGAACATGACTATGGGAGCGGGATTCATTGTTTCCATAACTGCGAAAGGAGTTTATCGGCCAATACGGCATTATAGAATTTATAGTCGGAACGGAAACACTTGTATTGATAATGTTGTGCCACTTCTGTAATGAACGATGATGGCGATGTAAAACCACGTTTTCTGGCATAGAGAATATAGTCGGGCACTATTCCTGCAAGAACATCCTTCAAATATTGTTTTGGTTTGCCCTGCACATACTTGTACTCAAGCGGAAGTGACATTACGTGTTCAAATAGTTTATAGTCAAGCAACGGCGAGCGACCTTCAAGCGAGCATCCCATTGTTAGGCGATCAGAGAGATACAGATATGCTTGAGTCATAACTGTATCAATGCAATCATCATAAATCATATCCACCTCCTTACCGGCTTCACATGGCGGAAAATCTTTGTATATCTTATAATCCTCCAGACGGAATGTCTCTTTTCCTAATGTTAGAGTGGCATCTTTAATGAACTTATAGTAATCATCATGAATCCACCAGCCGTACGACTTATCTTCAAGTTTATGCGGATATCCTGCAAAAAGAATCCATCGGATATTTTGTGCAACGAATCGCATCCAATGTATCTTTTTCTCGCGTCCTTTCCATGGGAAGATGGCTTCGTGTTCACGACGCAGGCGCAGAGAGTCACCAAGTTGATTCCATGCAGGATAACCATAGAACAGTTCGTCGCCACCCATGCCGCCAAGCAGAACTTTAAAACCAAGTTCTTTAACCTTCTTGAACATAGCCCATTGAGCAATAGCGGTGGAGTCCGTCATCGGCTCGTCAAGATATGCAGTCAGCTCATCGAAACTATTTATATAATCCTGTTCCGAGAGTTCAATCTCATGATAGATAAAGCCCTGTTCTTTGGCAAACCGGCGTGCCACATTGCGTTCATCTTCCGCATGCGAGCCTGTATAGCCGGTAGTGATAGTATGCACTTCATGTCCGCCGCGTTTGGCAAGTGCAGCAACAGCACTGCTATCCACACCTCCGCTCAACATTACAGCTACGGGAACATCGCTGCGCATTTCCAAATCAACGGCCTCTTGCATCAGGTTAAGAGTGTCTTGTTTAGACTGTTCCAAACTACCTGAATAGTCATACGTCCGGCGTCGCTGCCAATAGCGTTTGTGTTGCACTCCATTTTCATTGATGATGAGCATTTCTCCCGGAAGAACGCGCTTTATCTGATTGACAAAAGTATCACGCGGATCAATACCTCCAGTAAAACGAATTGGTGCTAATAAAGCCTCTACATTTAGTTGAGGTTGAGGGATATATTCTTTCAATATAGCCTTTAGTTCTGATGACACAACCACTCCGCATGGTATTTCAGCATAATAGACGCGCTCCTCCCCTATTCTGTCGCGAGCGACAATGAGTTGTCTTTTCTTTACGTCATAAAGACAAAATGCGAACATTCCACGCAGATGATTGACGCAATCAAGTCCATAAAGTTCATAGAGATAAAGAATTACCTCGCAGTCAGTATCTGATGAAAAAACATACCCTTTGACCAGAAGTTCTTGTTTGAGCTCTTTGTAGTTGTAAATCTCGCCATTGCACACTAAGATGAGCGACTTGTCTTGATTGAAAAGCGGTTGTGAGCCGTTCTGCAAACCGATGATGCTAAGGCGGGTATGTGCCATAGCACATACTTCGTTGTTCCAATAGCCTTCACCATCAGGACCACGATAGTGCATCTCATGGTTCATCGCTTTGATATTCTCTTTGTCATGCTCGCTTATTTGCGTATAGCGATATATAGAATTTATTCCACACATCTTATTTTATATTACAATTTATGATACAACACTCACTATTTGCTGATATATTTGTTCAGCATTTTGCTCTGCAGAAAACTCTGCTATTGCTTTAGCCTCTGCAGCTATGCCTTGCTTTTCAAGTTCTTCAGGATGCTCTATGTAGTGCTGAATTTTGTCAGCCAACTGCCCGGCATTTCCAAGCTCATATATATATCCTGTCACACCCTCATCAACCAATTCAGCATTGGCACCGGAGCGCGCCGCGATTACCGGCATCTGCATAAGCATATATTCCACTGTCACGCGCCCGAAAGCTTCGTCTCGAGCGCAAACTATGCCAAGATTCATGTTCTGCAATGTTGTCCAGACATTGTCGGTATGTCCAACGAAATGCACATATTCCTGAAGATTGTTCTGCTCCACAAATTGCTGTAGCAGATGACGATATTCCGACTTCTCACTACCAATCAGCCAAGTATCGATTTCAATGCCTCTTTCGTGTAATAGTTGCTGTGCCCTAAGCAGTTCGAGCTGGTTCTTCTGTGAAGAAAGCACTCCTACACATGCCACTTGCAGTCGTTTCTGCAATGTGTTTCCTGCTTGACGGCTTACTCCACCTGGCAAACTAACGCCATTATATACTCTTACCATGCGGTCATGTGGGAGATACTGCTTGTAATAGTCCATCATGTAATCACTAATCATGATGTGGCATTTGTTTACGCTGTCTGCCCATATCTTGCGACTTGCTGACTGCGAGAGCGAGAGCGAGAGCGAGAATTGGCTAAGACTCTCACGGGCTTGCCATACATGAGGCAGCCCGAAGCGCTTAGCCATAAAATACCCGACATTTACGCACACGCTGTTTGTGTACACAAGATCTATCTTTTTATCAGCAAAAAGAGCGCAGAGTTTCGGTATGCGGAAATAATTGCGCAGTTGCTTGCGCTTGTTGAGCAACCACTGAAACAATCCGTGATTGTCGTTCACCCACCAATAGTAATGAGATACCTGATATTCGATTTTCTCCTTCTCCAGCTCCTTGCACATGGCTCCTTCTGTTGGCAACAACACCAACGGGCATACGCCATGCCGCTCTCGCAAGAGGCACATCAAGGTCAGTAGCGACTTGTTCGCCCCGTAAAAGCCTGCATAATGTGTAATGAAAAGGATGGTCATCGTTTCCGCAATTATTTCAACATTTTGCTAATTGATTTTGAAAGGAGCAAGCCTGCCATATAGATAAATACAGAAACGCTTTATCCCCCATTCGAATATTTCTTTCGCACTCAACGAGCCAATTCAACATTTCAATCAGATTACTCTTCAAACAAGGTTGATAACTATTTCTTCGGACAATTCGATGCCACATGTACCACTAATCTTGCTTGACTAAAACATGGGAGCAACCCATGCTTTCCTCCTCTATTCTCTCTAAACGGCACTAAAAAAATTGAGAAGATAGTTATTCTCCTCATTCAATATATGGAATAGCAAGCCAAGAGAAATATGCCTTATGAATTTGAGAAATGACATGTCATCACGGGTATCTACTAATAAGATTTTTTAATCTTTTCACCATCCTGCGTAAACTATCTGAATTCGCAGATGCCGCCGTTACGTCCCATACTTCATCTATAAAAGGCACTATTGCGGAATTATATTCTTTGCCTTTCGCAGCTTTTCCTTGTGCCATCATTTGTACTCTCAATTCTGCATTTATTGACGAAGGCATAATTTGATGGGTAAGCTGTAGTGATGATTTCATAGGGGAATCTAATTCCTGAACTAACTTCATCCCGCCCATTCTTTGCATTGAGGAATCGGGAATCAATTGTTGAGAGATACCAAAGTAACGAGCAAAACCTACTTTATCCGCCATTAACCACGCTTCTGCTTCGTCAATAGCAATATTGAAAATAAAATCTATATTTTGCGCATTTCCTTGCAATAGACTTTGCTTTAATATCGGAGCACAAGCATTAGCATCCAAATCCAACAGCGCAACGACGGGCCTTGTCTCTGATAATTTATTCAGTTCCTGTATTTTACTCTTAATTTCCCCACCTCGTGCTGGTATATTCTTGAATACTTTAAAGCGCGGTGACGTAAAAGCCAAAAGTCTTTTGATTATCGCTATTGTAACAGAATCTTCAGCAGAAATATATACGTAAATATCACCGCCCATATTTTTATATTTTTAGCATTGATATTGAATCTACATTCTCTGGCTTTGTATATGGCATTATTGCATCTGCCATAGAGAAACCTGCTCTAAGTTCCGCGTTAACATCGTCCAAATTCGCAGCACTAATAACTTCGGTTCCTTCTTTTGAAGGCTTGAGCAATATCACTTCCTCACTACTAAGTCCATTAGTAGCCAGCATATCATAACTATGAGTCGTGATAAAAACCTGACGCGTTTCTTTCTTACTGCGTTGTAATTTCGCAATAAATTCCGGCAATTGCGCCACAATAGCCGAGTGCAAGTTTGTCTCTGGTTCTTCCAATAGTACAATCCCTTTACTATCTAATAATGCGAACAAGAAGCCTATTAGCCTCAATGTGCCATCTGAGAATTGTTCTTCTTGCTGCTTGCTACCTTGGGCACGCCAATGTTCATATCTCGCTTCCAAATGGGGAACTCCCATCTCATCATATGCTAATTGTAATTCACTTAATTGAGGAACTGCCAAACGAAGAACTTCGTTTACACGTCGGAAATAAGCAGCACTCGTCGCTTTGTTCATCTTTGCGAGACGTTGCATAAAATTACGTCCGTAAAAATCTTCTTTCTCAGAAGAAAATAGTACCGAGTTAGACTCCCGCACTAATTGCGGTACAACATTTAAATACTCTATATTAACAAAGAAATTTCTCAATTCACGAAATGATTGATTGGCATTAGCCTGCTCCAAATGTGTATACTTTAGCGTATCCGTATCTTCACGAGGAGAATCTATGGAACGGGATAGCAAAACCTCCTCGCCGAACTTCACCTCCTCTTTGATGATCACTACCTCCTTTTTCATAATACCGCCACCGATCCCCTTAAAAGCAAGTGTATACACCCACTCATCAGTGGCATCAAACGATTCCTTAACATGTACAACGAATTCAATATCTGTGCGTATTCTTGCTGCCAAACAACGGATTTTCTTTAAACCACCGCGTGACGAAACTGCTGTTTGCAAACCGCCTCCAGCTTTTGCCACATCATGCAAAAAGCGAAAGGCATCCAAAAAATTGGATTTACCAGAGGCATTTGCCCCAACAATAAACGTGCGCTCCGATAACTCCACATCACACTTATGAAAATTTTTCCAATTAACCAGTTCTATCTTAGATAGTATCATAATAATTTTTGTTTTGATAATTCGAGTGCAAAGTTACAAAAAAAAAAGAAATATACAACTGCATTCCATTTTCTCGCAAACCGGCTTTATCTATTATAATACCCCAACCCCGTAATATCAGCCCATTTATATTACACTTACAACAGAACAATATTTTTATGTTTATGCCCCCCTCACATTATATTTGTCAAATTTTTAACAAGACACGGGATAATATGCAATAAAGAGGATGGTTATTGTATTAATCGGTGGAGCCAGTTAACATCATCTATTAAATATTCTTCTACTATAATAAAACCCGAAATAATGTGTAATGAAAAGGATGGTCATCTTATTTTTGAAGTAATCGTTTTATTGATTTTAAAAGAGACTTTGAAATAGTAAATCTACGCCATGCATATAATAACAGATGTCCACATTTTCCATCTTTATTCTGCTTTTCACATGTAATAGCCCAATCTAATGTGCGAATTAGATTATCTTTTAAGACATCTATTTTATCATTATACTCATATAACTCTTGCGCTACTTGTACTGCCAAATGAGCCTGACTTAATATGGGTGTTCGGCCATGGATTCCACCTTTATGCTCCCGATAAACAGCCCCTTTAAAATTGAGAATATACCCTTTTCCCGCTTCTAACAAATGAAAAATCATATGTTGATCTTTGTATCCATGGTATGGTTTATCTTGCCCAAGATAAACACCGTTACGATACATTATAGTACATGGTTGTGTCACCCATTCTGCAAAATACATTTGTATCGTTAAATCTACAAAACTCTGTTCCGGATTGAGATAAACCCCACATCTATCATTACGCCATTTTTGTTCCTCTTGCTGTAAAATATCATATCTATGAAAAGTTACACTACATTCAGGATGTGATTCCAAGAAATCCACTTGCTTTTGCAGTTTATACGGGTCAGTCCAATAGTCATCACCTTCACACATAGCTATATATTTTGCTCCGGTAGCATCTATGGCTTCGTTCATAATACGTCTGAGTGAGCCATCACGCTTTGAATATTGATTTTCCGTCTCATATATAGGGCGGAAGATGTCGGGATACTTAACTACGTACTCACGAATGATTTCTGCGGAATGGTCGGTAGAAGAATCATCATGGACAACAGCCACAAAGCGGAAGTTGGTCTTCTGCATCGCAAAGCCCTCTAAACAATCACGTAGGTAGGGTTCGTGATTATAAACAACGCATTTTATCGCAACTAATATTTGTTCTTCGTTTGTTTTCATTCTTCAATTATATATTTTTCAAATCTCCGTCTAATTACTTTTACTGGATTTCCAGCTACTATTACGTTCGTCGGGACGGACTTCGTTACTATACCACCTGCTCCTACTAACGAATATTTTCCTATCACATCTACCTTTCCTGACACAATGGTTGATGCTTGTCCCACAAATACATTATCTTCCAATTTTGTACTTGCTCCTACCAATGCCTTTGGTCCAATAAAACAATTTGACATAATAGTTGTTCCATGGCCAACAACCGCATTTGTTCCAATTATTGTATTGCAACTAATATTTGTATCTGCTTGTATCTCCGTATATGGTCCGACTATTACTCCACAATCGCTTATTGTTGCATATCTTGACACTATTGCCGTAGGATGGAATATCGTTGGAACATTACCTTCTTTATTTATTAGTCTCTCAAATATCTTTTCGCGAATCTCATTATTTCCCATTGTAAGCATGAAATTCTGTCCACCAATATCCGAGTTTAACAAATCTTCAAACGAACCAAGTATCGGATACCCATGATCCATCTGACCTGTTCGTTCATCATTATAGTGATATAAGCCTGCTATCTCATAACCGCAGTCCAATGCTATATCCACATAGATTGGAGTACTTCCTCCCACTCCTAAAAGATAAATTTGCTTACTCATACATCACCTCCCCCTCCCTACGCAGCCAAAGACTTACAACAGACTAATAATAAACTATTTACACCATCCTGGACAATTTTATCAGGCCATCGATTCTGTTCATATTACAACGTATATTTGGATTATTCAATACTGTTGGAACTAAATCCTTTATGATATACAATTCTTCTTGGAATTGTATATTCTCTTTATTAAATTCTCGTCCATTTATCCAGTCTACCACTATCTGCGGATAATTAAATCCAGCCAAATATGATAATGGATAATGTCCTGATATGCGACAATTGAACTCAATAAAGAATATTCCATTGTCATTTTTGATACAATCAACTGACAATAAGCCCTCATGATGACTATGAGCTGCGATCTGTTTTGTATACGACTCAAATGGTTTGCTTGCAGTCGTTCTTCCTAAATCCGTTTCCCCGCTTCGCATCGTTACTTTCTGCTTTGCAAAAGTCTTGATATAATTGCCATCCAAGTCATTTAGCACATCCAACCCATATTCCTCACCTGATATCAATTCTTGATATATAATCGGAAAATCTTTGGTCATACCAGACTCATATTTAAGATAGGACGAAAAAATCTCCCGCTTACATTTCTGTGTTAGCACCTTTAGCTCATTCATATTTTCAACTCTGTAGATA
The DNA here is from genome assembly GCA_017464025.1 of Paludibacteraceae bacterium. GTDB lineage: Bacteria > Bacteroidota > Bacteroidia > Bacteroidales > Paludibacteraceae > Colicola. The sequence continues at coordinate 12,415 of JAFUEI010000051.1, forward strand.
GATAAAGATGCCATACCCCATCTTGGCTTCAAAATCAGCGGAAATGAAATGTCGCCATTATTTATGGCCTCTGTTACAGCCAGCAAGTTATTATATGTCTTCGGAGATGGCAAACCATTCTGTATCAAGAACTCATAGGTCTTCCATTTGTCGTTACAAACCTCGACGAACTCTTTAGATGCAAGAATTAATCGTATATTTGCTTGTTCAAAATCATTCCTATGCTTTGCCAAAACCAATAAGTCCACATCGAACAAAGATAAAACGACACAAATGTCATTTTCTTTGCAATAATTAATGATTGCTGGGATATACTCATCATCATAGATTAAGGGGGTAATCAAATATCCGTCCGCACGCTGAAGGGCTATTGTATAAGCGCTGTTAGCTGCGTACACCTTACCAACCCCATTACATTGTTTAAAATAATCTACAATGTATGACCTTCTCCCTGCAGTTGTTAATAAAACATTCATATTATTCGACTGAGTTTTTCAAGTGTTATTTCACTTTTTAATATATCTGCATTTCTCTTTAGTTTTTCTTCGTCCCAACTCCACCATTGAATTTCCTGCAACTTTGTGACTAATTCAGGACAAAATCTATATTTATAAACCTTAGCCGGCACACCAATTACAATTGCATATGGAGGTACGTCTTTCGTTACCACAGCGTTAGCAGCAATAATTGCTCCATCACCAATTCTCACACCTCTCAGTATTGTACTATTAGCCCCGATCCACACATCATTTCCTATCTCTATAGGCTTTTCGAAACGTTCATTTTTTATATTGGCATCCTCTTGTGCTATTCCAAACTTAGAATCATAGATAAATGGATGCGTGGACATTCTATGATAGTTATGTTCAGGAGCTCCAATAGTTACACCATAAGAAATGGAACAATATGCTCCAATTTTAGCATAAAATATCATATTCCAAGGTCCAGTATATGTTCGTTTTCCCATTTCTACATTCAGCAAAAATTTTGTCTATCAATGCGGCAATAACTTCCTATATGAGAATCTCTGACTCTAGAAAAATCTCCTATTGTACTATTATGCCCCAACATAGAATTCTCAACAGAGGCTTCTTTATAGAGTTTTACTGATTTGTCAAACATAATCTCTTAATAATATAACTTCGTTCAACATCCTCCATACTCATTATATGGGGTCTTTGAAGATTTTATAGCCCCCCTGCTCATGCGCAGCTTTAATCACCGGCAAGAGGTAGTGGATACCACCAAGGAGCATTATTTTCTTTTGTTTGGGACATTTGATTTTATTATGATTAATCATATTTACATCCTCCTGCTCCTATGATTAATAAGGGGGGGCATTGGTTTATGACTATTTTCTCTGCACTTGAGTAAATACACCTACACCAAGATGATTCTCTATAATCTTCACACACGATGTCATTTCTATTGTAACGATACTTGCATGGAAAACAGACAATACCTTGTCTTGCAAATCTTGATCTTCTTCCAGCTGGCTTACCTTTAACCCATGCTCTTCTGCTTCCTTAATAGAAATAGGATGACCATGGGTTAAATGATTCACATCATTTCCTAACCACTCGGCAATATCATTTGCGATTTTGCCAGCATCTGGCTCACCTGAAAACATATAGGATTTTAGCCATAGGGAAACCTTCTCTTTTGCTAACTTAATGTGTTTTTCACAAATGTCTAATATTCCAGCAGGCCAGGTCGTTAACTTCGGAATCCATATCGGTGCCGTTTGATTATTTGCCAAAATTTCTTGCCTAGCCTTTTGAAATTCTGATATCAAAGAATATGCAGGAGCTGTAAAAATTTGACCATTGTGCATCGGGAAAGTTATTTGGGGGTCGATAGGCCCAATAGCAGAATGCTTTCCCATAACGATTTCATCACAAGCACAAGCCATCATGCTAGCTGCAGACATTGCATTTTGGGGAACAATTGCACGAATATGAGAATATCTCGTACGCAGATATGACATGATTTGATCAACAGCCTCTACACTTCCTCCCGGACTATGAATAATAATATCTAGTTTGTCATTTTTCATGTTATGCATCGCAGTCATAAATCCCTGAATATCACCCGTAATTAATGACAACGCATCAGCAGGCACCCCATTGGCTTGTGGCGTTGAATAAGCAGTACAATATAAAATAACATCGCGTTTAGTATAATCGGCCAAATCTGCCATATATTTACGACGCACAATATCTTGAGCTGTATTTCTCAATTTCTGAATTTCATTTGTTATTTCATGCTTAGTTGCCATATGTTGTACTATTACTATAGTGAATACTACTCGTATTTACATCACTCTCTACACTATGAGCCATTGCACAATAGCGTTCTATCTCTGAACTTCGATATGATTTGTTAATCATTTGCATGAGTTCTGCATATTGGCTCTGCAAAGATTTATTCGATTTATTTTTCATTGTTTTAATTATAAATATGTGTTTGGTGTTCTTTAGGGAATCTGCCTCTCTAATTCTTCTCTATGAACTATATATTCCTCATCACTGAATGATTCTGCATAAGATTTAGAATGTGCCAACACTCTTATCAATTCAGATGTCAATGCATTTTGAGAGTTCTGTACATTAGCAAAATATTTGGGAGAATAGAACCTGTCTATCTCTGTTTGTTTTAAATCTTTATATCCCAAAGCATTGGCCATTTCTGATAACAAATCTAACTTAAAAGAATTAGAATCTTTATTATACTGAGACCTCTCATCTAAACTATCATAATACTCGCGCCATGCTTTTCTCACCTTTTTATTATCCTGAAAAACTATGTCTATCGTATTCAAAGCATCAACCCATTCCTTGTTTGGAGGAGTAATTTTACGATTTGCCATCAACGCAAAGAATAATGTCCTCTTTGCGTCATCCTTGGCTTTATTCTTTTGCCAGCGAATTCCTAACCACCAAACAATTAGTGGAATTATAGCTACCGCAACTATTTGAACAATTGTAAAAATCAAATTTGTGTCCATAATATATAATACTTATTATTGTCTTGTATCCGTCTCAAATGTGAGTCGTGATTGTTCTTTTATTTGTTTCTTGGTTGTGAGTCAATCATCGGTCGGTTGTTGATTGACAAAAAACAAGTAACTTTATTCTATCTTCAATTCGTTTCCAAATGACAATTTTAGCAATGTCCTATTTGAAAATTTAGATACTATGTTTTTCTGATAGGCATCATCTTGGGGTACAGTCCTATCAAATACTATCATGGCATCTATATCATCAAATACTCTGAAAATATCCTGACCATGATTTTTATATAATTCTTCAAATTTTTCGAAAGTCAATGCTAACTGTTCACTAGCCTTTTCGTAATTAGCTTGTATGGAATCATCAGATTCATTCTTAGCATTGGCTTTAAACTCAATAAGGTGCATTAATCTATCATGCAATAAAGCACAATCACATTTGGAATATTTTGTAAACATCACCCCGTCAATGTGCCACAAAAAGAGAGTCTTTATATTCGGATTAAACACCTTTAATAATTTATCTTTGTTAACCCCATAGGTATCTGATACAAAGACACAATGTCCGGCAGTTACATCGTCCGTAATCCATATTACACCACGTTTTTCTGAATCAAAAAGTGCAATCATATAATCTTGCTCAGTATTAATTTGAGCAAGTAAAGAGTCTATTCCTTGACCTATAAATACTGTCTTGATTGACAAATTATTAAATATCGAAAAATCCGGCATAATTTACATTATTCTTTTTGCACGTTGATGTTGTATGAACAATTTGTTCAGTTTCCCAAATTCTTCACTCATTATCAAAGAAACACCATCCAAATAATTAAAATCAATCATTCCAGTGGTTGAATCAACTAAATTAAGACAATATTCTCCACCATTGATGGTTTCACCTAACGAATAGATGGCACAGTCGTCTGAGTCTAACCACAAATGTTCATCAATTATTTTTTTCAATTCATCTTTAGACTCTGCAAGTTCTTTTGCGATTCTTCCTGCGTACATATAATTATTTAATGCGGACAAAAGATATGGACTATGTGTTGTGATAGTCAACATGCGATTTTGGCTGAATATTTGTTTTATCAAGAATTGTAACAACTCTGTTTGCTTTTGAGGGAACAAATTACACTCTGGCTCCTCAACAACAAAGGACGCATAATCACGCTCATTTATGCCATATTGAACTACTAACAACAAAGGCAAAGCAGATTGTATGCCAGAGGAGGCATTATTCAAAGGAAGTTTCTTTTTATTCTTTAATACGATAACTTCTTCATCTCCAGCCTTCCGGTAAATAACATTAAGCATATCTAACTTGGATGTAGCATACTTTTCTTTCGCATTGTTTAATTCATTGATAAAGCGCAATAAATTTTTAGACAATTGTTCTTTGGCTACCAAATTTACGATTGGCAATATTTTGGTAATCTGCGCACCAACGATACGCTCTGTTGGTATGTATAGAGAGTTACGCAACAAGTTATAGAACGTTTGTGTTAAAGTCGTCTCTGTTTGTAGCACATTATTAATCTGCTCTAAATTTTCATTATGATAAAATGGTTTATTGGAAATAATATGAGCAAAGATATCGGCATCTTCAGTAACCGTTTCCCCATCTATTAATAATTCGGACCTAATATTGTTCTTTGAAATTTTGATAGAAATTTCATAATTATCCTCTTGCTCTTTGAATATAATATGATAGTCATCCTTTGCATAAGGAGTCAAATCATAGCTGTCAAGGTATTTCTCCCAAATTTTCTCCTTAAATTGAAAGATTGACCACAATGTAATATTATCTGTAAAAATTGTAACCAATTTTGCCAATGTACTTTTCCCGACGGATTGCTCTCCAATAAAAAGATTAAACTTGCGAATTTCAATTTTCGCATTGGTAATTGGTCCAAAATTTTGAACTTCTATAGTTCTCATATTATTATTTATTTTATTATACATTCAATAACTCTCTCAACCTCCTCCTCACTCAATGCATGGTGCATCGGGAGGCAGATGACCTCATCGGCAAACTTGGTTGCCACAGGCAAGTTCTCAGGTGCTGCAGATGGATAGTTTCTGTATGGTTCGAAGTCGGTTATCAGCGGATAGAAATAGCGTCTTCCATATATTCCCTGCTGTTTCATTTTCTCATACAACTCATCGCGCGTCATTCCATATTTTTCAGCATCCACAAAAATTGGGAAATAACTGTAGTTGAGTTCTACTCCACTCGCTTCGGTAGAGGCGCGCATAAATGCACTATCGGGGGAGAGGCTTTCTACTATCGGCTGATAAAGTCGAATACCCTGTACATCGCGCAGAGCCTCGACATATTGCCTTGCCACTTCTTTTCTGCGAGCGATAGCAGCATCCACATATTTCAAGTTGAGCAAGCCGTATGCAGCACGTACCTCATCCATTTTGCTATTAATACCGGGTGCAACCACATTGGTTTCACCCCTGAAGCCGAAGTTTTTCAGGTTGTCAATCTGATACTTCATCTCTGCAGAATGGCATATCAGTGCCCCCCCCTCAATGGTGTTATAGGTCTTGGTAGCATGAAAACTGAGTGTTGACATATCACCATCAAGCAGAATGGATTTACCATCTTTTTTCACTCCGAATGCATGCGCAGCATCGTATATAACCTTCAAACCATGTTTATCGGCTATCTGCTGTATGCGCTCTGTGTCACAAGGAGTGCCATACACATGCACAGGCATGATGGCACGAGTTCGTTCTGTTATTGCTTCTTCTATCCTATCTGGGTCCATACAACCTGTCACGGGGTCAATACCGACAAACACCGGTGTCAGTCCGTTCCACCAAATAGCATGACTGGTAGCCACAAACGAATAAGGGGTGGTTATCACCTCGCCTTCACAAATATCAAGTGCCTGCAATGCCGTGATGAGCGGAAGAGTACCATTGGTAAAGAGAGAAATGTATTCCACACCAAGATACTCAGCCAATGCCTTCTCCAGATGCTGGTGAAACTCTCCGTTATTGGTAATCCAACGGCTGTCCCATATCTCTTGCAGATACAGGATAAACTCCTCCAAAGGCGGTAACAGCGGAGAGGTGACAGTTATTTGTTTGTTGTCTATAATTTGTTTCCTATTCATATAACCTTCTCTTATAACTTAGGATGTCATATTTATTTAGAATATTATTAGACATCATTACATAATCAAATTTAGCATTTAACACATATTTTACGGCCCAAACTATTGATTTCACATCTCGAATATTTACGATTACACCATTATTTTCATTCACAAAATCTCTTATTCCTCCACTATCTGTACATACCACAGGAACACCGGAGGCAATAGCTTCAGCGACAGCGAGTCCAAAAGTCTCTGACACGCTTGTGGATAATAGAACAGAATATCCAGCATATTTTTTCAACATTTGGTCATGAGAAAATTTTCCTTGCATTTTAAGATTCGTTATCTTACGGATTTCTATTTCTTGATCTATCGTTTTTTCATTTTCATATTTATCCGAACCGTTTAAACCATACACATCAAATTGAACTTTCTCTTGCTGCAATAACGATGCAACTTCAAGCAAAATATCAAACTCTTTATCATGTAAATGCCCAGCAACAAACATTACTCTATCATTGCGTATTTTATCGTTCGTAACTAATATTTCTGCAGGCTTTGAAACAATATTTCCAATTACATTTGCATATTTCATGTAGAAACCATTCGTTATCAGATTACGTAGCAGATAGTTACTTACACAATATACTCTTTGGGCAATAGAATATACTTGTTCTTTTTTTTGGGTGAAATAGTCAAACTGGCGACGAATATATAGTATATGCTCTGTTACAAACAATGGTATATTATTATTCTTTGCCCAAAATGCCACAAAGACTGAAATGTCAGAAATAGACTGAACATGAACCATAGCAGGCTTTTCGCCACTAAAGACCTGTATAATCTGCGCTCCAACTTCATCTACTAACTTGTCAAACTGCCTATTAAGATTACACTTTTTGCTAAATCGAAACCAATCAACTGATAGTCTATACATATCATCAGTCTTTAGGATTCTAACATGCGTCTTTTTAATAAATTTGAGTAGATTTCGGCGACGCTCAAACTTCACTTCGCCTATAAGATTAAGTATCTCATATTGATTAGCATACACCTGCTGTTGCTCCTCAAAGAAAGAGCATGGCCACCACGCTGGAACAAATAATATTTTCTGCTTTACTGATGAGTCCATTTTACTCTTGGAGATATAACAGCACCGGTTGAATGCATCTGTGAGAAGATATCACTTTGACTCACATTGAATGATAGAACTTTTTCTCTCTCATTGAATGGGTCGATAATCCATCTAGCATTATGGCGACTAGCATCAAGCACCACATTATACATCCCAGACTTTAAGTAATCAATTGGTATCTTGGCTTTTATTGTATTATGTCCCAGTCTAAGTTGATTATTGAAATATTCATTAGTGTCAATCTGCAATGCACGATAGATATACCTACCCCGCTCATCGAACAATGAAACTCCCAATGTCAAATCTGAAATTTTTTCAGTCAACTCGAAATCTATCTCTACCTCCAAATCATCGTTCGACTTGAGTTCTCTATTCAGCACAACTCCATCGCAGATCAAAGCAAAACGGTTAAAACGTACTCCATCATATATATTGGGCGAATTGTCAATCCATTCTTTAATATCGTTCACTGCATACATTTTTTGATAAGTGGCAATCGTATTCGTCACTGAACCCATGTATGCTATCTCTCCATTCTCTAGCAGCAGACCAGTATGGCATAGTCGCTGAACACTTTCCATATTGTGACTCACGAAGAGCACGGTGCGACCTTCGCCGTGGGAGATGTCCTGCATCTTGCCGATGGCTTTCTTCTGGAACTCGGCATCGCCGACTGCCAAGACCTCGTCAACAACCAGTATCTCCGGGTCGAGATGCGCTGCCACGGCAAAGCCCAGACGGACGGTCATACCGCTCGAATAGCGCTTTACCGGTGTATCAAGATACCGCTCACAACCGGAAAAATCAACAATCTCGTCCAGCTTGCGGTCGATCTCCTGTTTGGTCATGCCCATGATGGCACCGTTAAGGTAGATATTCTCACGGCCTGTCATCTCGCCATGGAAACCCGTACCCACCTCCAACAACGAGGCAATCCTGCCGCGGGCACGGATAGTGCCCGTAGTAGGCGTAGTAACCTTGCTGAGCAGCTTCAGGAGCGTACTATTGCCGGCACCGTTCTTGCCAATGATACCGACCACATCGCCCTGCTCCACCTTGAAGTTGATGTCACGCAGCGCCCATACGTACTCCGAGTCGCCGCGCGTTGTGCGGTCGTTGGTCTCACCGACCTTCAGATACGGATCCTCCTTGCGCAGCACGCTCGTCTGCCACCAGCGGTTCAAGTCATGGCTCAACGTGCGGGTTGACACCAGACCCAGACGATATTGCTTGCTTATATTTTCAAATTCTATAGCGGTCATGCACTTAGATTTTTTCCTGTGTTACAATACAGCATAGCACATTCCGGCTACTCAGAATAATGCGAAAGGCAATATCCTCTTCTGCATTATAACCATGCAAAGATACAACATTCTTTTTATATATGCAAATATGATACACAAGGTTTAAGCGAAAGAGACCTATTCATCATAAAGCAACAGATTTCATGTGTTTTGCAAGATCCTTTGCCTTTTGGTATTCGGACAGGGTACCGATGTCAATCCATGTGCCTTTGAGCGGATAACGGATGACTTTATTGCCATGCTTTACCAACGCATCTATCAAATCGGTTGCATTGTAGAACTCGTTCTCAGGAATCATACCGATTACCTCGCGGCGAAGCATGTAGATACCGGCATTCGCATAATAGTTATATGTCGGCTTTTCTACGATACCTTTCACCTCACGACCGTCCAAATCACAGATACCAAACGGGATAGATACCGTATAAGGGACAGCGGCGATGGACATATCGGCGCCATGCTCCATGAAATGCAGGTACATATCTTCAAAATCGATATCCGTAAACAAGTCCGAGTTCATCACAAGCACCACCTCATGCTGAAACTCTTTCACCAACCGCACCGCTCCCATTGTACCGAGAAACTTGGGTTCACGAACACATTGGATTTGCACCTCATTGCGCGGTTGGGCGTAGTGAGTTTCTATTTGCTCTGACAAATAGTTGGTTGTAACAGAGATATGCTCCACCCCATATTGAATCAGCCTATCCACGTTATGATCTATGATAGCTTTATCGCCAACAGGCAACAAGGGTTTCGGCGTCTTTTCCGTCAAGGGCCGCAAGCGTTCCCCTTTGCCACCGGCCATGATTACAGCATCAAGGGGAAGAACGGATGCCCGTTTGTCAAAATCAAGAATATCAACAAGCCTTCCGTTATTATCCATCACGGGTACAACACGAATCTTGGCTTGCCTGTATTTATTGCACGTTTTGACAAAATCAGTTGTCCCTGCCTGAATCGAACAAAAATCAACTTTAATTGCTCTTGAAACAGCATCTTGCAGATTTCCTCCATTCAGCAGGTAGCGACGTATATCGCCATCCGTCAATGTGCCAATCACATGCATGTTTTCATCTTGAACAAACAGAGTCAAACCGGCATTTGAAAGCGCATTTAAAGCACCCAATGCTTCTAATATAGTAGCATTGTGATTGACAAGGTATTTATTCAGTTGTTCTTGCTTCATATTTTGCTTGATTTCATAATCATTTCTGCCATTTCCCAATCTTGCATCGTATCCAAATCAAAGGACGATTGGGCATCCATTACGTACTTGACACGCTTCCGCATTTTGTGCATGTGGTTGGTTTTCAGTTTTCCGGCATCCATAATGTAGATTGCCCCATTATATTCATACACTTTGGGTGCGTCTTGACGACGGAAGATATTACCCTCTCCCTTACTAACATGCAGATAGCCATCAGAATCTTCCTCAAAAACACTATAATAAGGATTAGCCGGACATTCTTTCACCGAGACTACCATATCTGCATCCACCTTGTCATATAATTGCAATGCCTCTTCTACTTGCTCAACCGTACGGAATGGAGAGGTCGTTTGCAGAAGGAGCACTTTATCATACTGTCTTCCCTGCTTCTCGTAAAAGTCCAGCGCATGAAGCAATACTTCGTATGTTCCGGCCGTATCGGTTGACAACTCCTCCGGGCGCAGAAAAGGCACTTTTAAGCCATAGTCCTCCACTACGGATTTGATTCCCACATCATCCGTCGAGACACAGATGTTATCATCTGATGTTATGGCGCGTGCCGTATCAATCGCATAGTATATCAATGGCTTTCCATGTAGTGGCTTGATATTCTTATGCGGAATACCTTTGCTCCCTCCGCGTGCCGGTATGATAATCAGTACATCATTTCTCATAGGTCATAGAACTTTTTTTGTATGATCCCCTCCAATGGATAGGTGGATATTACATCAAAGATGGCTTGTGCAGTGCCTTCTTTCTCGTACGGGTTCTTTGCGTTGGCTGCAATTGCACGGAATTCAGGGGAGAGGATATGCTCCAATCCGGCTGAGATGGAAGCCTTGTCAGTCGCGCAATTATATATCGACTCGGCAGCAATGCGCCCGTCTTGACGAGAACCAATATTCAACGTCGGAATATGGAATGATGGTGTTTCCAATATTCCACTTGATGAGTTGCCAACCACTGCTGCGCAATATTTCATTACAGACAAGTAGCGTCTCATTCCTAACGATTTGTATGCGCGCACTCTATCCCTATGCTGTTCTGCATATTGCTCAATAGCCTCAGCAATCACTTGTCCGCCAGTATCGGAGTTAGGCATGGTAAAGATGACACGCAATTCCGAATGCTCGTCCAATGCCTCGAACAATGCATTAATGTCATTTAGTGGATTAGCGTCAGACAAAGTAACAGGATGATAAGTCACAAGGATGGTCTTATCCGTGATTTCAAATTGCAGATTCTGCTCTATTTCCGACTTACTCATCAACGGAACTCGTTTGATATTCTCCACTCCTAATGCCCCCACATAAAAGACTCGTTCCGGCTGTTCTCCTAATTGTATTACGCGCGCTCGATATTCTTCTGTAGAGGTAAAATGCAGATGACTCATCTTGGTAATTGAATGGCGTATAGCATCATCGTATGCACCGAATGTCAGTTCGCCACCGTGCAGATGTGCAACCGGAAACTGTTTTATTAATGCCGCTTCTACAGCTGCCAATATTTCGTATCTATCACCGAGCACCACAATCAGATCCGGCTGCAAGGTATCATACGCCTCTGCAAATCCGGCAAGAGCGCGGGACATAGCTTTGATTGTTGCCGTACTATCATCTGCCCCACTCTCATCCAACATCGGGACCTTGTAATCTGTCGTAAATCCGGCCTCTTCTATCTCACGATATGTATTTCCATAGCGTTCAGATAAGTGCATATTGGTAGCTACCACTTGGAGAGTAGTCTGTTTAGATTGTTGAATAAGCCGCATTAAGCCGCTTAACAATCCAAACTCAGCACGTGTACCCGTTATGACACAAATCTTTCTCATAATTGAAGTTGAGGTTGAGATTGAGATTTAGGTTGAGCAACTAATGACTTTATTAACTTGTTCAAATCATGGATTAACTGACTATATTTTTCAAATAATACATTCATTTCTTCTTGGTGGAAATATCCCACTTTATTACCATATATTAAATGATTCTGTGTTTCATATGCACTCCCACGCGCCATAACATAAAAGTGACCTTTATCCAAGTTAGACTGTCTACCGAACCCCTCTGATAAATTAGCGGATACACTTGATGCGGCACGACGTATTTGAGACGTCAAGCCATAATCCTCGGATCTTGGCAAATTACTTGTCAAGTTAAATATCTCTACCGCCAAATCCATTGATTTCTGCCATACTGGCATTTCTGTAAAATTTGCATACATATCGTTTCATTTTAGGTTGAGATTGAGATTTAGCGAGTTGCTGCACCTCATCCTCAACTTAAACCACATCCTCATTTTTGCTCACCCTTAACCTCATCCTTAACCTTAACCTTAACCTTAACCTCATCCTCAATACATTCGTCTTCCGCGAAATCGCGAATTGCTTTTGTTCCGATTATTTCTTCCCAGCGCATAGGAGAAATGCCTGTTCCCGGACGTTTAGTCGTAAGGTTATCTTCAGTCAGAAGTTCGCCTTTCATAATGCCTTTTGCGGCGACAATACTCTTTCGGGCAATGGTCATATTCTTTTCTTCGCTTGCACTCACACGCTTTTGTCCGTCTCCTAATGCTTGCTCAATATTACGTATTGCATCAACCATTGCCTTCAGTTCATCCGGTTCGAGTGACGCTTTGTGATCCGGTCCGGGGAGAGTTCTATCCAAGGTAAAGTGTTTCTCTATTACCTCTGCGCCCAATGCCACCGCAGCAATCGGTACTTCGATTCCCTTGGTGTGGTCAGAATAGCCTACCTTTACGCCGAAGTGTTCTCTCATTTGGAGCATTGCTCGGAGATTTACATCTTGCATTGGAGTCGGATATTCTGTATTGCAGTGCAGGAGGGTTATTTGCTCTTTCGTTAATCCATGTTTGAGCAATACGTTAATCGCATTCTCTACATCCTCCATTGAGCACATGCCTGTTGACATAATTATCGGCTCGCCATACTGCGCAATCTTCTTTAAATATGGGTAGTTGGTTATTTCACCAGATGGTATTTTCCATACTCCGAGATTCAAGGAATGTAGATACTCTATACTTTCCAAATCAAAGGCGGTAGATAGGAAACGTACTCCTTTTTGTGTACAATATGTAATCAGTTCCTCATGCTGCACTTGCGACAATTCCAGTTTCTTCAGCATCGCATACTGTGAATCATCTGCCGCATTTCGTTGTTGGTATTCTGCCTGTTTGGCTTCTTTGGTCACCAATTTCTCTGCCTTGAAAGTTTGGAACTTCACATAGTCCACTCTGGCAACAGCAGCAGCGTCAATCAGCTGCTTTGCTATTTCGATGGAGCCATTATGGTTCACACCTGCTTCTGCTATGACAAGTGTATGCATCATTTTCTCACTATACTTCCGGCTGGAATGACTGCATTATCTAAAACAGCTATGCCATTGTATAAGACAGAGCCGCTACCGATAAAAACCTCATTCCCTATAACACAATTCCCATTGACCATCACACCTGTCGAGATATGACAAAAACCACCAACTTGTACTTCATGCTCAATGTTTGCCATGGTATTTATGATACAATGTTCACCTATATGAGCATCGGCATTCACAACCGCTTTATGCATAATAACAGTTCCTGCTCCTATTGTTGCGTAGTTGCTTACATATGCATCCCTCGCAATGATGGTTGCAAATTTACCACCTGCACGCATAACTAATGATACCAACTTTTGACGAATTGCAGGCGATTTAATCTGCCCAACCGTTATCATGAATTCTGCTGTATCTACATATTGAGGTATATCATCGTCAGTTCCAATGATTTTATAATCAAGCACCTTTGTTTCCACCAATTCTGGTTTATCCAAGATCCCTAATATAGTATAGCCTGCACTCTCGGCAACATCTATCACCGATTTGCAGTGTCCTCCACCGCCTAATAATATGAGAGGTTTAGTTGGCATATTAATTTTTATCGTTATCGTCACGTATCCGTCCCGTAAGCGAGTCGTGTTCGTCTCTCGGCTGTGAGTCGGTGATTACTTATTTGCTTTCATCAGTCGTTTTGTTTCGCGCATTTCTTTTTGAAGAAGTTCCATACGCTCCTTCAGTTGCTCTTGCGTCGGAAGCATGTCCTTGATGCGGACATTGTTATATGTTGCTACACCCATTGGAGTACTGATACCACGAAACGACCATTGTACATCTGCCTTATTCATATCCGAACAAATGAGCAAGCCTATCGTTGGGTTGTCATCATCGGCTTTCAAAAGGTCATCCACCGCATTGACATAAAAATTCAGTTTTCCGGCATACTCCGGTTCAAAAGCCTTAGCTTTCAGTTCACACACCACATAACAGCGCAAACGAATATGATAGAACAGCCAATCAATCTTACGCGTCGTATCTCCGGCTATCAGCTCTTTTTGCCGTCCGATGAAAGCAAAGCCGGTGCCAAGTCCCAGTAACAGCTCCGTTACACTTCTGCTCAACGCTTCCTCCAACTCCTGCTCATCGTATATCTCATGCTTGACGGTTGCAAAGCCGAAGTCATAGTTCTCCTTGAGTACCTCCTGTACCAGTTTGCTCTGCAAAGCAGGCATGTGCTCGGCAAAGTTATTGAGAATCTTTCCTTGATGTTCGTATAAGTTCGCCTTGATGCATTCACCAACGCTGCACGGCTCATACCCTGCTCTATCGTCTTAGCAATATAGAACAACGCTTCATCTACGGATCTGCACTTGGAGATAATGGTGATATGATGTCCCCATGGAACGCAAGCAAAAGGTGACGGAAATTCTCCAACTGGTTGTTGGAGTTTTTGAGAATCAATTTCTGTAATAGGTTGTTGCAGTTTTAAATTTTGATTTTCTGCAACAGGTTGTTGCAGTTTTGTACTTTCCTGATAGTAAAACAGGTACCACTGCTTCATATACCAGATATTGCGGGTTGAAAAGCCATCTGCTTTCGGGAACTCACGCAGAAGATCAAGACTCACTTGCTCCACCACTCCTGCACCCCAACGCTCTTCTGCTTTCTTCTGCACCAAGTCACGTCCCAACTCCCAATTGAAGAACAGTTTCCCAGCGTTTACGCGCACAGAAGCCTTTACCTGCGCCGAACGGTAGCGGTGTTTCAACTCGGCAATCCATTCCGCGTAATCACCATCGATGCGTATATCGTGGGATTTTACCATACGTAGAGTTGGGAATATTTCGTTTTTTTCTCTCATTTTCAAATTATTTCTCTCTCGGTATTCTCTCTATTATCGGCTTTTTAAAACTAACCGAAATCGGTTGGTTTAGAATCCATATTATATATTCTTAATGCGTTACAATCTCACACTACTGGGTATATTCACCACTCTATCCGCGAACATCTGCGTGTTGGTCAGATGGTCGGTTTCGCAGTGGTCGAACATCGGCAAACGGTTCATGAGTTCCCATATTGGGCGAGTCATGATACCATTATCATTGGTATATTGCAGGAACGCTTGCTGTTCCTCACGGTTGGGCAGCAATACTGCATTCAGCCAATAGTTGGAGCGGGTGTTCCTCGGCTCCACAAAGAACTCAATGCCATCCATTCGGCAGAAATAATCGCGATAGACCGCTGCTGTGGCACGTTTGTCCGCCACGTATTCCTCAATATGCTCCAACTGCGCACACCCGAGGGCAGCGTTGATATTCGGCATACGGTAGTTATAGCCGATATGGTCATGGCGGAACTCCCAGCGATGAGGAATCTTGGCTTGTGTGGTAAGGTGCTTAGCGTATGCGCCCAACTCTTCGTCATTGAACAGCAACATTCCTCCGCCACCGGTTGTAATCGTCTTATTACCGTTGAAACTCAAAGCACCGACTTTGCCAAAGGTTCCGGTATGTTTGCCTTTATAGAGGCTACCGATACTCTCTGCCGCATCTTCCACCAACTCAATATGATATTCCTCGCAGACGGTAACCAGTTCGTCCAAGCGAACCGGATGACCGAAGGTGTGCATCGGGACACAGGCTTTGACTCTGCGACAGGTACGTTTGTTATAGCATTGACCATTGCGGATCTCTGCATTCTTTGCGAGCCACTCTTTGACCGCATCGGGCGACAAGCCCATCGTCTCCACATCTACATCCAGGAACACCGGATGCGCACCTATATAACTGAGGGCATTGCAGGTGGCGATAAAGGTCAGGGCTTGCGTCAGCACTTCGTCATCGCGCTCTACGCCAGCAAGCATCAATGCCATGTGCAGCGCATTGGTTCCGCTGACACATACCACCGCGCGTTTGGCACCCGTGTAGCGCGCCATGTCCGCCTCAAAACGATCCACAAACTTACCGACACTGCTGACAAAGGTGGTGTCAATACACTCGTTAAGGTACTTTTTCTCGTTACCTATGAATTTCGGCACTGCCAACGGCACGAAATCCTGTCCGCCATACAAGTCACGAATGAAATCTACTATGGGTTTGTAGTTTGTCATCTTTACATCTTTTGGTCTAAGTTCTTTCCTTTTTCTTCGTGTTCGAAAGTTGGTATAAAGGATTTTATAGTCTCTACTATCTCAGCTTTTGTAAAGTCCGGACGCGCAAAGATTGATTCAAATCGGGCAAACAGTTGATTAACCTCCGACATTGAGTGACGGCGTGATTGCTCTACTACGCCCAGACTTTGGAAACGAGTGGTATTGATTTTTTCTCCCTCCACATAGAATTCCTCGTATGCCTTTTCTCCTGTCGTGTTGCTACCAGTGTAGATGACAGGATAAGATTGAGGTTGAGAGTTGAGAGATGCTGCGTAGTGTTTTGCTTCCTCATCCGTAGCACAAAGATGTTTCTGCAAGCCTTGTTCACGAATGAAATCATCACATATATCCGAGAACTTCAGCATTTGTTCCTCCCCCAATTTCGGAAAGAACACCTCGCCACTCTTACCAAGCACACAAGCCAACAAACATATCTGCCCGCTTTCTTCTGGAGAAACGAAATAGCGTTTCACATCATTCGGAGCAGCGAGAGGCTGACGCTTCTGCAGACGATGCAACCAACCGTCAGGCAAGGAGCCATTGGAGAATGCCACATTAGCAAAACGGGCGGTTGTCACATTGTATTCAGCGGAATAAGCCATTATCAGGTCTTCCAAGATGCGTTTGCTGGCTCCCATGATGTTCACAGGGTTGGCAGCCTTATCCGTGCTGACACAGAAGAAATGCTCCGGCTTGTATTCCATCAGCAAGTCCATCAGTTTCTTCGCCTTGATGTCATTGTTCTCGATAAGCGCCTGCACCGAATAGCGGTCGCGCTCCGAACGAACGTGCTTATGTGCCGAGAAATTAGCCACAATATCAAATCCATGCTCCTCGCGGAAGATGCGCTCAAAAATAGGGCTCGCAAAATCAAGCGTGTAAGTGCGGTAGTCTTCCGGCACTTGGATGTTGGCACTGCTGCGCAAGTCGCGCGTCAACTCAGCCAAACCGTTCTCGTTCAAATCCACGACAATAAGTTGCCTGGGCATGAAAGGCAGTAATGCCTTGATGAACGATGAGCCAATACTTCCCGCTCCACCAATAACGCAGACACGCTTTCCCTCAACCTCTGCCTTAACCTGAGCCTTATTAGTCTCTATGTCCGAAGCAAACATACTCACCGGTCGATGAGTAACGTATGTTGATATAAATTGTGATAGATTAAACATTATGAATGTAGTATAATTCTCTGCATTATAATCGCGCAAAGATACGACATTATTTTTATATATGCAAATACACTGCGCACGGCAGGATAGGACAGCGTCAAGGTCAAAGATTTTACACTTTACCATCAAAATATTCTATTTTTAAGATTCACTCATCCGCCATTGACAGCCTATCCCTTCGGTATCCTTAGGGCATCTCTACGGAAAAACGAAACTCTGACTGCGGAGCCAAAAGTTTCCGATTATTAAGATTCTGCCTACGGGTATTTTTCTGCATTTGCATCGCAAACGTGCGGATAGCGGGAATAGATAGATTCACCACGTACAAAAAACAGAGAGACAACCGAAGCCGTCTCTCTGTATATAGAGCAAGAGCTATAATCAGATCTCTGCGCGGGCAAGAGCGTCTTTGTAGTACTTCTGGTCAACAAATACGTCCTCTTTGTACGGGTTGATGTGACGTTTCTTGGCCTGATACATGATGTAGCAGAAGGCAACTATATTGGTCACAAGTGCAAGAGCAGAGATGACGAGCATAGCAGTCGGGTTGGCAGCGGTTGCACCTACAGCCTCGACAGTGGTACCCGTAGCGGCAGCCTCACCACCGGCAGCAGCATAGATAGCTGTAACGGTGTCGATTCCGTTGACATACTGAACAGGAAGAACAGCCCACTTGAATGCCTGGAAACCATCTTTGAAGGTCTCTTGGAAGAGCGGGAATACCTGTGCAAACATACACCAGATAGCCAGCGTGTTAGCGCGGTTCTGAATCCAACCACCACGGTTCCAAAGGAGAGCAGCCACCGTAGGAGCAAGCAGCAGAGCGATACCGCAATACCAGCTGTGAGTAGGCAGACAGTTGTAGGTGTAAGCGAAGTTCCAGATGTCATAAACAAGGATATAAACCCAAGTCATGTCGGCCCAGATCATATCTTTCTTGTCCTTCGAAGGATACACATTCCACCAAGCGGTCATACAGAAGATGTTGAACAGACCGGCAACGCCGTTGAACACGTTATGCCATCCGCCATAGAGCCAAACGCCCTCTGACGAGAGCCACCATTTGTTCCAACCCATGATAGCCGACTCGAAGTCAGAGCAAACGGCAATCAGGATGTTGATAGCCACGATGATGAAGGGGAAGGGTTTGAACCAGTGCTGTTTGCCGATACCCCATTCGTACTTGATCATCATGAAGCCGATACAGCCGGTCAGAGCGGCATACAGTTTGGCATAGTGGAACCAGCCGTTCATATAGACATGCGTCTGGTTGTTAACTGCCCATTCTGCACCCATACGTGCACCGATGGCAATAGCAACAAAGTAAGCGGTCAGAGCCAAAGGAATGGCAAAGAACGTGATTGCTCCACCCCATTTGGTGCGACGGGCAAACTCATTGAACAAGATGAGTCCTACAAGGACTACAAGCAACATGCCCCATTGTGCGAGGGCGTGTTCTCCATAAACTTGAAAGAACATAATTGTGTTTGTTTTTTATTGGTTATTAAATGTTAGTTGTTATATAAGTCATGCATGTACTGCACGGCGCTCTTTGGAATAGCACCATACCGCCCATACGAGTGTGACTACAAGAGATATCGGAAGACCTACCGTCAGCATCTCCCACAGCATTTGCGTTCCACCGCCCTCGGCATTCAGTGCCGTGAAAAACGGGAAAAGCCATGTGAGTTCGCCGTTGATGATGTGGTCAACTATAAGCATTATGCTTCCGCCCCAGAGCATCAGCTCGAGGGTCCGGAGGTTACGGCCGACAAAACTGTCCTGCCGGGTAGTGTGCTTGCGATAGACGGTAGTGGCTATCGCCTGTGTAAGGGGTACTATGAAACAAGCCATAATATAAGTTTTTTATGTAGGTACAACTATTTCTTTTATTTCCACCTCATTGCCCCGAAGCAGCCATGTCTGTTCGCTGCCGCAATGCGGACACGTCTTGCCGTGGGCGACAGTAGGATAATCTTTGCCGCAGCCGTCGCAATGAGTGACAGCAGGAATCGTGTTAATCGTTAGTTCACAACCTTTGAGCAACTCTTCTTTGTCAGCAGCCCATCGCCAACAATCCGTAAGGTATTCCGGCACAATAGTGCTCACCTCGCCAACATTCATCACCACCGAGGATACATGCTCCACATGGTTCTCCTCTGCAGCCTGCTTCACGTCACGGATAATATAAAACACTATTCCAAGTTCGTGCATAGTCTATTCTATTGGCTTAACGATTGCCTCATACAGCATTTGCCCTTTGAGGGTAAGGAGGTAACGCTGGCGGGGGTGGTTGGGGCTGTTGGGGTATTTCCGGCGCAGAAAACGACTGCGTAAGGCAGGGTTGAGGTGGTTTTCCAAGAAACTCATGCGGTCTTTGAACTGTCTGCGCGTCATCAGTTCTTTTATGGTCAGTTCCTTGTTACCTACTTCACGTACAATATCAATTATACTCGCATCGTTCGTATAGAACTTACTATTTGGATTTAAGCAAGTTACAACAGAACTTGATGGGTAACTTGATGGGTAGGTTGAGGGGTAACTTGAGGGGTCAACTTGAGGGGGTGTGTCTAAGCGTGGTTGTTTGCGATACTCGGCAGGCGGGTTGACGAAGAGGTAACAGCTTTTGAGTACCCATTGTTCGCCGAGTAGCAGGTTACGGAAGAAACGCTCTATATAGGTGAAGGTGTAGTCAATACCTTGTGCGGCGTTCTTGTAGTTGGCACGGACAAGGGCGTTGCGAAAATACCAGGCATGCTTGGAGAAGAGGTCGTTATCAATGACAAAACTGAGTGAGCGCAGATACTGGATGGTAAAGACCGCCGTGGTACGTGTGTTGCCCTCGCCGAATGCGTGTATCTGCCACAGACCGGACACAAAACGCGATATATGTTCAACAGTGGCATCGCCCGACAAGTTGGCATAACTGAATGCCCTTTCTTCGGCTATGTCGTAGTCCAAAGCACGGTTAAGATCTTCCCAGTTGAGGTAACGCACGGTATCACCATTGAGCACTAACTCTTTTTTTGTTATGTCATAGTCCCGTATCTGTCCGGCATGTTTGAATACGCCGGTGAAGATACGACGATGTAGCGCCTTATAACCGTTAGTGGAAAAGTCGAGGGTTTCAGAAGACAGAATACGGCTTATGTTAGCTGCTGCTTTGTCGGCTTCCTCTGTGTCGTCGGTATCGGCAGTGCGAGTTGTCTTGGTCTTATAATACGAATAGATAAGGCGGTGAGCCTCGTCCATCGTTATCTCACCTTCTATATTGCGCTCCGCCACCTCACGCAGATAGTCGGATGTCTTCAGACGGTCCACATCCTGCAAGCCGATGGCAGTACTCCACGCAAAGGCAGCCTCCCGTTTGGAAGGCTCGCCCTGACGCAGATATTCATCAAAGGCAGCGTATCGTATTTCCGGCTCTCCTATCATCGTGTTTCTTTCTCCCTAACAGCAGTCAGGTACAGAAAGCATAAGTAAGCGTTGAGCGCAACGGTCTTCCTACCTTTAACCTTTGTGATTACTTCTTCTTGAACATAATCTTTCCTGCACGCTTGATCATATACGGCAGGATACCGTCGAACTTGTTTTCCGAGGTGCGCATGATGCTTGCTTCGGGATGTTCGCGGTGGAGGTGGATAGCGTCAAAGCCGCACTTGGTGGTGCAGACGCCGCAACCAATACAGCGGTTCTCATCCACTACCGACGCGCCGCAACCAAGGCAGCGGGCGGTCTCTTTCCTCACTTGCTCCTCGGTGAGTGTGCCGTGGTATTCGGCGAACTTATTCTTCTGTGCTATATCAACAGCCTCCTGACGGCTTGAGTTGTCATACGACTCGACGACGATATCCTGTTTGTCAAGTTCGATGAAGTCGCGGCGGTTGCGCCCGATGGTCATGTGTCCGTGCTGTACGAAGCGGTGCAACGACTCGGCGGCTTCCTTGCCTGCGGCTATAGCGTCGATAGCGAACTTCGGACCGGTGTACACGTCGCCACCGACGAAGATGTCGGGTTCGGCAGTCTGATAGGTCAGTTTGTCGGCGACAGGATAAACGCCGCGGAAGAACTCAACGCGTGTGTCCTTCAGAAGGTCTTTGAGTACAACGGTCTGACCGATAGCAAATATTACCATGTCGGTGTCAAGAGTGAGCAGGTCGTTCTCGTCGTACTCTGGTGCGAACTTATGCTCGGCATTGAACACAGAGGTGCAGCGTTTGAAGACTATACCTTTTACCTTTTCTTCTCCGATGACCTCTTTGGGTCCCCATCCCGGGTTGATGACAACTCCGTCTTCACGTGCTTCGCGGCGCTCTGCAGGCGAGGCGGGCATGATATCTTCTGTCTCAAGCGAGAGCATGGTGACTGACTCTGCACCGCTGCGCAGTGCCACGCGGGCAGCGTCGATTGCCACATTACCGCCGCCTACTACCACCACTTTTCCGCTTACTTTCTGCTTGCCGCAGTTGGCGTCGTGCAGGAAGTCGATAGCCGTGGTGCAGCCTTGCAGCGTCTCGCCCGAGATACCGGGCAGACGACCGCCCTGGCAGCCAATAGCTACATAGAAACCTTTGTAGCCTTGTTCGCGGAGCTGAGCGATAGTGATGTCCTTGCCGACTTCTATGCCGCATTTAATCTCCACGCCTATCTCACGCATGATGTCTATCTCGGCATCGATGATGTTCTTCTCAAGCTTGTATGAAGGAATACCGTAGCGGAGCATACCACCCGGTTCGGCATTGCGCTCGAAGACGGTTGGTTTGTAGCCCATGGTGGCGAGATAATAGGCGCAACTCAGACCTGCCGGTCCGCCGCCGATGATTGCAATCTTCTCAGGCCATTCTTTCAAGACATTAGAGCATATATTCACTTCCGGCACGAAGCGTGTCTCAGCATGAAGGTCCTGCTCGGCTATGAATTTCTTAACGGCATCGATAGCAATAGGGTTGTCGATGGTACCTCGTGTGCAGGCATCCTCGCAACGGCGGTTACATATACGTCCGCAGACAGCCGGGAACGGGTTCTCGCGCTTGATGAGTTCGAGTGCCTCACGGTATTTGCCTTCGGCGGCTTTCTTGAGGTATCCCTGAACGGCTATATGCGCCGGACAAGCGGTCTTGCAAGGTGAGGTGCCGGTGGGATAGCAGTTGATACGGTTCTTGTCGCGGTAGTCTTCTGTCCATTTGTCTTCACCCCATTTCACAGCATCGGGCAGTTCCTGTTTGGGATAGGTCTGCTTGCCATGCTTGGTACAGAGTTTCTGACCGAGTTTTACGGCTCCTGCGGGGCAGTATTCCACGCAACGGCCGCAAGCCACGCAGTTCTGCGGGTCAACCTTAGCCACGTATGCACTGCGCGACATGTTAGGTGTATTGAACAGCTGCGACGTGCGCAGAGCGTTACATATCTTTACGTTGCAGTTACAGATAGCAAATATCTTGCCTTCGCCGTCGATGTTGGTAATCTGATGAACGAAACCGTGGTCCTCCGCCTTCTTCAAGATTGCCATACACTCGTCATAGGTGATATAATGCCCGCGGTTGGTCTCCACGAGATATTCCGCCATGTCGCCCACACCGATACACCAGTCGTGGTAGTCGTCGGCACAACCCTCGTCCAGTTGCTTCCTGCCGATACGGCACGAGCAGATACCTACGGCAAGGTGTCCCTCGTAGCGTTTGAGCCAGTAGGAGATATGCTCGATGTCGGCTGTCTCGTTCTCCATCGAGATGGCCTTCTCAACGGGTATGACGTGCATACCTATGCCCGAGCCGCCCATAGGTACCATCGGAGTAATCTTCTCAAGTGGCAGGAACGTCATGCGTTCGAAGAACATACCGAGTTCGGGGTGCTTCTTCATCAGCTCCTCGTTCATGTTGGTATATTCGGCACTGCCCGGAACGAACATAGGCACCCAATAAACGCGGTCCTCGCGGTTGTAGGTGGTGCCGGGAACGGGGCCGTCTTTGGTATATTTATCACCGTAGTCGTACTCCATCACGCCGAGACGAGCCATCAAGTCCAACAACTCATCGAACGACTTGTCGTCGGGCATGTAATATTTCTTGTCGTTCATCTCATGAAGCTGCCGGTAGGTGTGATGTTTGCGCACCTTGAAGAAATTGCCCGGCAGCATGTCGAGCATGAGGTCGAGCGCAGCCTCGCGATGTTGGGCATCCATCTCGTCCTCGAAGATGCATGCCAAGCCCCAGTATTCGGGGGCATCGGTGTCCATCTTAATCTTTCCGGGGATGCGGTCGGTGATGTGACGGACGAGTTTCAGCAGTTTCGGGTTGGGATTCTTGTCGCCCTTGTGCTTGGGGACAAATTTGGTTGACATTTGTGGCATGACGGTATTATTTTTTCCAATTAGTTACTTCTTTTAATAGCCATTCGGCGAACTGCTCCACCCCTTCTCCGGTTTTTGCACAAATAGGGATGACGGTAGCTTTAGGGTTGCGCATGCGGATATACTCCTTGCACTTGTCAAGGTCGAAATCGAAATAAGGCAGCACGTCCATCTTGTTGACGACCACCACATCGCATACCGAGAACATGAGCGGGTACTTGAGGGGTTTGTCGTGTCCTTCCGGCACGGAGAGAATCATCGCATTGCGTACTGCTCCGGTGTCAAACTCGGCGGGGCATACGAGATTGCCCACATTCTCCAGAATAACGAGGTCGGGCCTGTCTCCCTCTCTTGTGGAGAGGGCCGGAGTGAGGTTTTCCAGCCCCTGCCGCGTCATCTCGGCATCTAAATGGCACATGCCGCCGGTATGGAGTTGCACCGACTCCACACCGGTAGCCTCTTTTATCTTGACGGCATCCACATCGCTGTCGATGTCGGCCTCCATAACGGCTATACGGATTTTATCTTTCAGACGGTTGATAGTCTGTATCAGGGTGGTTGTCTTGCCGCTTCCGGGAGCGGACATAAGATTGAGCAGATATACACCGCGTTCCTTCAGTTCGCCTCGCAGGCGGTCTGCATCGCGGTCGTTGTCCTCAAAGATGCTCTTCTTTATCTCAATGACTTTTACTTCGTCCATCGTTTTGTAGTTTCCTCCTCCACCGCAGCGATACTGCCGTGAGGATTTCTAAGGTGTGTTTTTCTAAAAGCGGCTGCAAAGTTACAAAAAATAATCCATGGCGGCAACAAACCTGCTCAATAACATAATTTATGCACTTTGCAATTTATGCACTTTGCAGCCCGTTGTTTGGCTACGCATTCCCGCTGCAATAGTTCCGTACACAAAGTAGGGAGAAAGCCAGCGTCCGCGCGTTGCCATAGAAAGGAAATGTTAAAAGCCGAAAACAGAGAAGGCAAGGAGATGACAAGGAGAAGACAAGGAGACGGTCGCAGCCGGGAGGCATTAACAATCAGAGACGGATATATTAAAAAGAAGCAACAGCAGGCGCAGCCTACGCTACGCGCACATAACGAAATCGCAGGGCCGAACAGAGCCATCCAGCAGATGGTTTTATGCAGTGCGGGAGTCGAGGAGCTGCTGCATCTTGAGCATTTCGTCACGCAGACGTGCAGCCTCGAGGAAATTGAGTTCTTTGGCGGCATGGAGCATGTCGCGCTTGGTCTTCTCGATAGCTTTCTCTAATTGCTTGGGCGTCATCTTTTCCACCACGGGGTCGCTGACCGCCTCATAAACCTTTGTCACCCGATACTCAGGTGTGGCATCGGTCTCCTTACTATTGAGGGCGGAGAGCGGATTGTCGAGACGCTTGCGCACGGCCGTAGGTGTAATGCCATGCTCACGGTTGTATTCCATCTGCTTCTGGCGGCGGCGGGCGGTCTCTTCGATAGTGAGTTGCATCGACTGGGTGATGCGGTCGGCATACATTATCACCTTGCCCTCCACATGCCGCGCCGCGCGCCCCGCAGTTTGGGTGAGGCTGCGGTGGTCACGCAGGAAACCCTCTTTGTCGGCATCAAGGATGGCGACCAGAGACACCTCGGGCAGATCGAGTCCTTCGCGGAGCAGGTTGACTCCTACCAGCACATCGTACAAGCCCTTGCGCAGGTCGTCCATAATCTGCACGCGGTCGAGGGTATCGATATCGGAATGGATATAGGCACAGCGCACCCCGTTTTTGCGGAGATAGTCATCCAGCTCTTCCGCCATGCGCTTGGTGAGGGTGGTAACGAGCACACGCTGGTCTTTCTCCACGCGGAGACGTATCTCCTCCATGAGGTCGTCAATCTGGTTGCGGCTGGGGCGCACGTCAATCTCGGGGTCGAGCAGCCCGGTAGGGCGGATGAGTTGCTCCACCACGATGCCGTCGGAGCGCTGCAGCTCGTATTCGGCCGGCGTGGCGCTGACGTAGATGGTCTGCGGGGTGAGGCGGACAAACTCTTCGAAGCGCAGAGGGCGGTTGTCGCGGGCGGCGGGGAGACGGAAGCCATATTCTACAAGATTCTGCTTGCGGGCGGCATCGCCTCCGTACATGGCATGAATCTGGGGCACGGTGACATGGCTCTCGTCGATGAAGAGCAGATAGTCGTCGGGAAAATAGTTGAGCAGGCAGTAGGGCGGCTCGCCAGGCTGCCGCTGGTCGAAATAGCGGCTGTAGTTCTCCACGCCGGAGCAATAGCCGAGCTCCTGAATCATCTCGATGTCGTACTTGACGCGTTCTTCGATGCGCTTTGCCTCAACGGGGCGGCCCGTCTCGCGGAAATAGTCAATCTGCTTGTCAAGGTCGATGCGTATCTGGGCGATGGCACGCGCCGCCGCCTCCCGGGTAGTACAGAAGATAGCGGCAGGATAGATATTGAAAGCCTCGTATTCGTCAAGCACCTGATTGTTCACCGGCTCGTAGGTGTATATTTCGTCTATCTCGTTTCCCCAGAAGACCACGCGCACCACGTAGTCGGCATAGGCGAGAAAGATATCCACGGTGTCGCCCTGCACGCGAAACGTGCCGCGGGTGAGTTCCAACTGGTTGCGGGTGTACTGACTGTTGACGAGACGCAGCAGAAAGTCGTCGCGCACAATGGTCTTCCCGCGCTCTATATGGATGGCGTTAGCCTCAAACTCCTTGGGGTTTCCGATGCCGTAGAGGCAGCTCACGGAGCTGACCACAATCACATCGCGCCGGCCGGAGAGGAGAGCCGCTGTAGCGGAAAGGCGGAGTTTGTCAATCTCGGCATTGATGCTGAGATCCTTTTCGATATAGGTGTCGGTTGACGGAATGTAGGCTTCGGGCTGATAGTAGTCGTAGTAGGAGACAAAATACTCGACGGCATTGTCTGGGAAGAACGCCTTCATCTCGCTATAGAGCTGTGCTGCAAGCGTCTTGTTGTGGGAAAGAATCAGCGTGGGGCGCTGCACCTGCCGGATGACGTTTGCCATGGTGAAGGTCTTGCCTGAGCCGGTGACTCCGAGGAGCACCTGCGCAGGCGCCCCCTGCAGCACTCCCTCGGAGAGCTGGCGTATGGCATCGGGCTGGTCGCCCATGGGCTTGTAAGCGGATTGAAGACGGAAGGAATGGTTTTGCATATGAGTATCGGCCGACCGGTTATGCGGGTCGGCTACGGTAGGGCAAAAATACGGCTATTTCCGCAAACCTGCAAATTTATTTGTCCATTCCGAGGAAATGCGGTAATTTTGCAGTTGTCAATCCACACTTGTTGCCTTATGAAACGCCGCGAATTTCTCCGCAAGAGCGCCTTCTTTGGCTCTGCCGCCCTTTTAGCTCCCCACCTGCTCAGCTCGTGCATCGACCGCAAAACGCCGCTACCCGGCCCTGCCGAATATTCGGTGCACAAGGGGCAGCTACGGCTGAGCTGGTTCGAGTACGAACTGAAACTGCGTCACACCTTCACAGTGGCCTCCTATTCGCGCACTACCACACCGGGCGTGCAGGTGCGCATCGAATATGAAGGATACGTGGGGCATGGCGAGGCCGCCCTGCCGCCCTATTTGGGCTATACGCCGGAAGGCACCGTCAGCTTCCTCCGGCGCGTGGACCTCAGCCGCTTCCGCTCGCCGTTTCTGATGGAGGACATTCTGGACTATGTGGACAATCTTGCCCCGGGCGAGACACCGGCCAAGGCGGCCATTGACATCGCCCTTCACGACCTGACGGGCCAGCTGTGCGGACAGCCGCTGTATGCCTTGTTCGGCCTTGACCCGGGAAAGACGCCTTCCACCTCATTCACCATCGGGATAGACACCCCCAAAATAGTGCGCGAGAAGACAAAGGAGTGTGCCGACCGGTTCAACGTGCTGAAGGTGAAGGTGGGCTACGACGGCGATGAAGAGATGATACGCACGATTCGCGAGGTGACCGACCTGCCGCTGGTGGTGGATGCCAACCAGGGATGGACTGACCGGAAGCAGGCCTTGAACAAAATATACTGGCTGCGCGAACAAGGGGTCAGGATGATAGAGCAACCGCTACCAAAGACGATGCTTGACGACACGGCGTGGCTCACACAGCACAGCCCGCTACCCGTCTATGCCGACGAGTCGGTGCAACGACTGACCGACCTGCCCCGCATTGCCGGTGCATTTCACGGCATCAACATCAAGTTGATGAAGTGCACGGGATTAAGAGAGGCCTTCGCCATGATTCACTATGCCCGCGCCTCCAGGATGCGCGTGATGCTGGGCTGTATGACGGAGACATCCGCCGCCGTGACGGCAGCTGCCACCCTCTCGCCGCTCTGCGACTTTGCCGATCTGGACGGAAATCTGCTCATCAGCAACGACCTCTACCGCGGTGTCAGCATAGAGAAAAGGCGCCTCATCCTGCCCAACCGCCCGGGATTAGGACTGCTGGAAGCCTGATACGTTTTCGAAGGGTTTCGGAACGCGCTTCCAGACAGAAGGCGCAAAACCGTCAAGGCCAGACGATTGCATCGTTGAGTTATTTTTTCTTCACCGGGAAACGGAAGAATTGGGGAGATTGGGGAGGTGGGGGATTGGGGGTTAGATGGTGACGGTCTGGAAGGTGTTGACGAGGGATTTGTCGTAGGGGCGGGAGAGGCGGATATAGTTGGCCGTGAAGCCGGACATGGTGTAGCCGTCGAGCGCGGATCCCTCGCGCTTGGCCTCCCAGAGGACAACGGCCTGCCGGCCCTTGTGGGCGGCATAGAAAGCCTCGGTCTTCTGCTGCGAGATACGGTGCAAGACCTCGCTGCGTCGCTTGCGCTCGGCCTGTGGGACAACTGGCAAGTCCAGCTCGAGCATACGCGTGCCGGCCCGCTCGGAATAGGTGAAGACATGGAGCTGGCTGACGGGGAGAGCCTCTATGAAACGCACATAGTCGTCGAAACAGGCCTCCGTCTCGCCGCGGACCCCGACCATACAGTCCACGCCGATGAAGGCATCGGGCATGAGGGAGCGGATGTGCTCCACCCTTTCGGCAAAGAGCTCGCGTGTGTAGCGGCGCTTCATGATGCGCAACACCTCGTTGCTTCCGCTCTGGAGAGGTATATGGAAATGAGGAGCGAAATGGCGGCTCCGGGCGACGAAGTCGATAATCTCATCGGAGAGCAGGTTGGGCTCACAACTGGAGATACGCACCCGGAACTCTCCATCGAGGGCATCTATGGCCTGCAGGAGCGCGAGGAAAGTCTCGCCGGTGCTCTTCCCGAAGTCGCCGATATTGACACCGGTAAGGACCAGCTCTTTCGCGCCGGCCTCCAGCGCCTTGCGGGCTTCGGCAACGGTGGCCTGAACGGTGGTATTGCGACTGCGGCCGCGTGCATAGGGTATGGTGCAGTAGGTGCAGAAATAGTCGCATCCGTCCTGGACCTTGAGGAAGCAGCGTGTTCGGTCGTCTTTGGACCAAGAGCCGTAATAGTCGGTGATGTCGCGAATGCGGCCCACGCAGGTCATGGTGCCCTCTCCGGCCGCGCGCTTCTCCAAGCGGTCAACCAAGGCGGGAATGCCGAACTTCTCGTTCATGCCGAGGACACAATCCACGCCGTCGATGGCAGCAATATCGCCAGGGCGGAGCTGTGCATAGCAGCCGGTGACGATAAGAAAAGCGTCGGGATACTGACGTCGGATGCGGTGGATAGCCTGCCGGTCCTTGTGGTCGGCCGTATCGGTGACGGAGCAGGTGTTGACGATGCAGACATCGGCCTGCTCGCCCGGGCGCACGCGGGTATGTCCACGGGCGACAAGCTCCTTGCCGAGCGCGGAGCTCTCCGCGAAATTGAGTTTGCAACCGAGTGTGAGAAAGGCTATCTTCATTGCGAGTGCAAAAATACGGTATTTTTGCGACGTGGGCAAAAGGATGGGAAATTAAAAATGAAAAATTAAAAAGGAGAAACTAAAAAAGAGAGGGAGTGGAGATTATGCTGATTTGCGGATAATCTCAAGCTTAATTTGTGTATATGAGAAAAAAGCAGTATCTTTGCAGCGCAAAACGGCAGGAGGTCTTCTTGCCGTCGTTCCACAAAAAGAAAACCATTACATTTTATTTATGGCATATACTATGCAACAACTCGGGCGCATGACACCCGAAGAACTGACAGACCTTGCGCAATCGTTAGGTCTGAAACCGAGTAAGAACGCCAATCCGCAGTCTGTCATCTACGACATTTTAGACGCACAGGCCGACCAACGTGCGCAACAAGTGCAGGCCAAGGTGGAGGCCCGGGCCCAAAACGGAGAAGAGGGCGAACGCCGCAAGAAACAGCGCGTACACATACAGAAAAAACAGAGCGAGAAGGTGAATTTAGACTACTTCAACAAGAAGAACGACGCCCCGCAAGAGACACTTGCCAGCATCAATGCCTCGCAAGGTATCCAAACGAGCGAGCAGAAGAAAGCTGCGGCCGCAGATACATTGTTCAACCTGCCGGCAACGGGTAGCGTCAGTGCGGGCTCTACGGACAAAGCCGCCGCCGAGCCGGCGCAGCCCACCGCCCAGAAGAGCCGCCGCGGGCGCAAACCCAAAGCCGCCCAGCCGGTTGCCCCCGTGCTTCCCCTCACCACGGAGCCTTCTGCCGCCCCCGCCCAAGAGGCGGCAGCCACGAAGCCGGAAGAGCCCGTGGCCGAGCAACCGGCCAAACGCAAGCGGGGCCGTCCTCGCAAAGACGAGAAGGCCGTTGCCGAGACACAACCGGCGCAGACGCCGGCAAGCGTGACGGAGCCGGCACCGCCCATCCAACCAGAGACTCCGACCAAGGAAACGCCCAAAGAGAATACCAAGCAGGACAAACCGCAGGGCAAACCGCAAGAGAAGCCGGAGAGCCGACAGGGCTACGACTTCGGGGATGCCATCCGCGGCTGCGGCACCTTAGAACTGCTGCCCGACGGTTACGGATTCCTGCGCTCGGCCGACTATAACTACATATCGTCACCGGATGATATATATGTCTCCCAGCAACAGATCAAGCAATACGGCCTGAAAGCGGGTGACACCGTGGAGTGCGTCATCAAACCCGCGCGGGACGGCGAGAAATACTTCCCGATGAGCAAGGTGGTCCGCATCAACGGTTGCGCTCCGGAGCAGGTGCGCGACCGCGTGGCCTTCGAGCATCTGACCCCGCTCTTCCCCGACCACAAGTTCACGCTGTGCACGGGGAAGAACGACCCGCTGAGCTGCCGCATCATCGACCTGTTCGCGCCCATCGGAAAGGGTCAGCGCGGCCTCATCGTCGCTCAGCCGAAGACGGGCAAGACCGTGCTGCTGAAAGACATCGCCAACGCGATAGCAGCCAACCACCCCGAGGTGTATATGATTGTATTGCTGATTGACGAGCGCCCCGAGGAGGTGACCGACATGGCCCGCTCGGTGAAGGCGGAAGTGATAGCCTCGACGTTTGACGAGCCGGCCGAGAACCACGTGAAGGTGGCCAACATTGTGCATGAGAAAGCGAAACGGTTGGTGGAATGCGGTCACGACGTGGTCATTCTGCTCGACTCGATTACGCGTTTGGCCCGCGCCTACAACACGGTGGCTCCTGCTTCGGGGAAGGTGCTGTCGGGCGGCGTGGAAGCCCAGGCGCTGCACAAACCCAAGCGCTTCTTCGGTGCGGCCCGCAACATCGAGAACGGCGGCTCGCTGACCATCATCGCGACTGCTCTGACCGAGACGGGTTCGAAGATGGACGACGTGATTTTTGAAGAGTTCAAGGGGACGGGCAACATGGAGCTTCAGCTTGACCGCAAGCTGAGCAACAAGCGCGTGTTCCCCGCGGTGGACATCATGGCCTCTTCCACCCGCCGCGACGACCTGCTGCTGCCGCAGGAGGTGCTGACGCGCATGTGGGTGCTGCGCCGCCATCTGAGCGACATGAACTCGGTGGAAGCGATGGAATTTCTGAAAGAGCGCATGGAGCGCACGGAGAACAACGAAGAGTTTCTGCTGTCGATGAACTCATAAACAAACAGACCTATTATGAAGCGTACAATCATCTATATCATAGCGGCTGTATGTCTGATACTGAGCGGTTGCAAAGATTCGGGCCGCACGCTGACGAGTGCGACGGGCAGCATCTACGAGATGCTGGTTGTGATGGATAAACCGGCCTGGGAAGGCGACGGAGGGGCGCTGGTGAAGCAGACGATGGGTGCCGACATGCCCTGCCTGCCGCAGATGGAGCCTTATTTCTCGCTCTCGCAGGTCAGCCCCGCCCTGTTTGACAACTTCCTGAAGCCGACGCGCAACATTCTGCAGGTGGACATCAACCCCGACCGCTACACGCAGGTGAAGGTGCGCTACCAGACCAACGTATGGTCGCAACCGCAGGCGGTATGCCGCGTGCAGAGTCCGTCGGCGGAGGCATTTGCGGAAGCCTTCCCCGCCCATGCGGAGCAGATACGCAACTGGTTTGTACAGCAAGAGTTAGTGCGTCAGGGGCGCTTCTACCGCAACTACAAGACCACCGACACGCGTGAGGCGGTGCAACACCGCTTCGGCAGCGACATCAGCGTGCCGGCCGACTATATACTGGTGCGCGACACGACAGCCCTGGTATGGGCCGTGAACGATGCGGGGAGTCTGAGGCGCGACCTCATCGTATGGAGTTATCCGTACACCGCCCCTGAGCAACTGAGCGCCGAAGCCCTGATAGCCAAGCGCAACGAGGTGTTAGGCGCCACCATCAGCGGGTCGCTGCCGGGCACGTATATGGGGACGGAGTTCAAGCATTTCCCCCCTATAATGACAGAGAAGACGGTGGGCAGCGCCTGGTGCGCCGAAATACGCGGCCTATGGAAGATGCAGGGCGGCGAAGCGATGGGCGGTCCGTTTGTGCAACATACGCGCATTGACGAGATAAACCAGCGCATCATCACAGCCGAGGTGCTCATCTTCGCACCCGGGCAAAAGAAACGCAATGCGCTGCGGCAAGCGGAAGCCATCCTCTACACGCTGCGGCTGCCGCAGGAGCTGACGCTGGAGGAGAAATGAGAGACAGGGAGAGCCATTTCGTCAGTCGGGTATCGGGTAAACAGCAAGAATACCACTCTAATCTAACAACAATAGACAGCTGCCTTCGGCCACTAAATGACAGATAACATAGGAGAAAATAGCGATATGCAACGTATGCGAAAATGCGAAAATGCGAAAATGCGAAAATGTCTCCTCCGTAACCTTGCCCAACCCATGCCCTCGCCACTTTTTCGCATTTTCGCATTTTCGCATATCCTGCATATCCCTGTCACTGTCACGCTCTCCCCGTACTCCCCGTCTCGCCCACTATGCTCCCGCCGTTCACCATTGCCCCATCCCCCTCATTTCGTAGTTCTGCGGGTCTCCACCTCAGACCCGCTTCGTCGAGGCGTGGCTGAGGTCGGGTGCCCGTCCCGAGCAACCCGACCATACGCCCGCCTAAACTCTCCTTCAGGCTGGAGGGAACAGAGATGCCTGTGTGGTACGCTCTGACGGGAGTAGTGGGGATGAGGGGGATGAGGGGGAATGAGAGGGAATGAGCTATTTTGGGGGGAGAGAAATGAGTTATTTTTTTTGGGGGGATGAGCTATTTTTTTCTGAGGAGCAGATGGATCTCGTCGGGACCTTCGTCGCCACCGAAGCCGGAGAGGAAGTCCCACTCCATCTGCCGGTCGGTCAGGCGGGTGACCGTGATATATGAGTTATATACCGGTTGGTTTTGCTCCCAACGGCTGAAGACCTCGTCCATCGTCATATTCGGGTCCTCGACAAACATGCCTTCTATCACAAGCCTATAGCCATTGGGGACTTCTTTCAGTGTATATTTGCGCCAACGATAGTCATCGGTCTGCAAGTAGCCGTTTTGCGGGTCATATTCCACCATTCCCTTATCAGGGTCGAAGAGCCAGCATAGGTGTGTAAACTGCGCAATCCGTTCAACCGTCATCGTTTCCGTGGTGAGACCGGCGCCCCAGTAGCGACGTGTACCGCCCGTGACTTCCCATGTGCCGGCTATCAGCGAGCTGCTGCCGACCTCATCGGCATAACGTTTGAAGGTGTAAGCATAATAATGATCATGCGGCAGGATCATCGACTGATTTAAATCGGACGGTACCTCGGTGGTCAAGACCAACATGTCCTTCGTAAGCGACACCACCTTGAGAAAGAGGAAACCTACTTCGCCCTCTTCCTTATCGAAACGGAGAAACATACCATCCGATTGCTTTTCAACAACATAATGCACGGGCTGCGACTGCGTTGACTTATACAAGGTGTCGGCGCGGAACTCCCAGACCTCAGCTAATTCGTCAAAAGTACGGAAGGGCGTCTTTTCGCCTGTTGCCTCCGTTACTGTTGCGGCCTCAATAAGTTGCCACTTGCCCTGCAGCATTAGACGGGTCAGTGCTTCTGTTTGGGGCGGATTGGCGTTGCAACCGGTCAAGAGAGTTGCAACTATCAGCACAGACAATGCCGATATTGAGATAGGTGCTTTCATGATGATATGATTATGTATTTTTACGGGTGCAAAATTACAAGAATCCGGCTAACATACCAAACAAGGGGCTGTATCATTTGTGTATTATTTCGTTTTTACCCGTGTATGTTACGTCAGTCAAGCCCCCCTAAAAAGCCGCTGCGGGCAACGCGACCTATATTGCCGCGCCCCCGCAGTCGGTTTTATAAGCGTTCGTATCAATAAGCCGTCATCTGCTCTGCGACGGTGCGGTTGATGAAGCCGGCGAACTCCTGAACCGTCATCTGGCCCTTTTCTTCGGCGCCCTGCTGGCGGACGGAGACGAGTCCCTGCTCGGCTTCCTTCTCGCCCACGATGAGCATGAAAGGAATGCGCTTGAGCTCGTTGTCACGAATCTTACGCCCAATCTTCTCGTTGCGGTCGTCCACAATGACGCGGATATCCTGCTGCTCGAGTTCGGTCTTCACACGCCAAGCGTAGTCGTTGGACTTCTCGGAGACGGGGAGCACGACCACCTGGTCGGGCGTGAGCCAGAGGGGGAACTTGCCGGCGGTGTGCTCGATAAGCACGGCCACGAAGCGCTCCATGGAGCCGAAGGGGGCACGGTGAATCATGACGGGGCGATGCTTCTGGTTGTCTTCGCCCACATACTCCAACTCGAACCGTTCGGGAAGGTTGTAGTCCACCTGAATGGTGCCGAGCTGCCAGCGGCGGCCGAGAGCGTCCTTGACCATGAAGTCGAGCTTGGGGCCATAGAAGGCAGCCTCGCCATACTCCACGCGTGCGGGCAGGCCCTTCTCCTCGCAGGCATCGATGATAGCCTGCTCGGCCTTCGCCCATACCTCGTCGGAGCCGACGTACTTCTCGTGGTTATTGGGGTCGCGGAGAGAAATCTGCGCCTCGAAGTTGTCGAAGTTAAGCGCCTTGAAGATGATTTGTATGATTTCCATGACGCGGATGAACTCCTCCTTCACCTGGTCGGGACGGCAGAAGATGTGGGCATCGTCCTGCGTGAAAGAGCGCACGCGGGTGAGTCCGTGGAGTTCGCCGGACTGCTCGTAGCGATAGACGGTGCCGAACTCGGCGCAGCGGAAAGGCAGGTCCTTGTAGGAGCGGGGCGAGTTCTTGTAGATGGCGCAGTGGTGGGGGCAGTTCATCGGCTTGAGCAGATATACCTCGCCTTCTTCGGGCGTGGTGATAGGCTGGAAGGAGTCCTTGCCGTAGTGGTCCCAGTGGCCGGAAGTGATGTAGAGGTTCTTGGAGCCGATATGCGGAGTGATGACCTGCTGGTAGCCGTAGCGTTTCTGAATCTTCTTGAGGAAGTCCTCAAGACGGAGACGCAGAGCCGTACCCTTCGGGAGCCAGATAGGCAGGCCTTTGCCCACCATATCGGAGAACATGAAGAGTTCGAGCTCCTTGCCGATACGGCGGTGGTCGCGTTTCTTGGCTTCCTCCAAGAGGGCGAGGTATTCGTCAAGCATCGACTTCTTGGGGAAGGAGATGCCGTAGATGCGGGTCATCATCGGGCGGGAAGCGTCGCCGCGCCAATAGGCGGCAGCACAGCTGAGCACCTTGACGGCCTTGATGGGTGCGGTGGAAGGAATATGCGGACCCTTGCAGAGGTCGGTGAAAGCACCTTGCGTGTAAGTGGTTATCTTGCCGTCCTCGAGTTCGCTGATAAGCTCGCACTTGTAGGTCTTCCCCTTTCCCTCGAAGTCGCGCAGAGCGTCCGCCTAGCTGATGTCGAGGCGGACGAGTTGCTCCTTGCGCTGCTGGAGCTCCTGCATCTTCTTTTCGATGAGGGGGAGGTCCGACTCCTTGATGGTTTGTCCGTCGGCGGGGAGAACGTCGTAGTAGAAGCCGTTCTCGATGGCAGGCCCGATGCCGAACTGGATGCCGGGATAGAGTTCCTGCAAGGCCTCTGCCATGAGGTGGGATGAGGTGTGCCAGAAGGCATGTTTGGCCTCGGGGTCGTCCCACTTGTGGAGGCGGAGCGTTGCATCTTCGGTGATGGGCAGCGTCAGGTCCACTTGTTTGTCATTGACTGTGGCGGCAAGCACTTCTTGCGCCAAACGGGGGCTGATAGATTCAGCCACCTGCAGAGCGGTTACGCCGCTCTCGTACTCCCGCACGCTTCCGTCGGGGAAAGTAATCTTGATCATAATAAATAAACGTACAAATGTTTACCGCGCAACGGCATACAATCGCCGCAGCGCGTATGTGTTTTTACGCCTGCAAAGGTACTACAATTTATCTACCTGTGCAACCCCAGAACCCTAAACCCCAGAACCCCCTTCGGTTCCCCCACAGGGGGAAGGAAGCCATGGGGATGGGGGGCTGACAGGAGCGATAGGGGTGTCAGGAGCGGGGTTTAGTTTTTTTGCGGACGGTCCAGCCGAAGCGGCCGATTTCTTCACCAAGGCGGTAGTAATGCCCGTGGCTGTAGGTGATGAGGCGGGCCCGCTGCAGGTCGAAGGTTCCGGTGCGCGGGTCGATATACTGCTCGTCGGCCTGGACATTGAGTACATCGGCAATGAACATGTCGTGGCTGCCCAAGGGGAGGATCTGCCTGACACGGCACTCGATGGAGAGCGGTGACTCGAGCAAGACGGGAGCCTTCACCTTTTCGCCCTGCACGGGGGTGAGATGCATGGTCCGGAACTTGTTGACCTCACGGCCGGACCGCACCCCGCACCAGTCGGCAGCCCGCGCCAGCGCTTCGTTGGTAAGATTGATGACGAACTCGCCCGTACGCTTGAGCAGCGGATAGGAATGGCGCTCGGGACGCACGGAGATGTAGCACATCGGGGGATTGGTACAGACGGTGCCCGTCCAAGCGACGGTAAGCACATTCCATTCCGCCTCGGAGGCACCGCAGGTGACGAGCACGGCGGGCAGCGGATAGATCATTGTTCCTGGTTTCCAGTGTTGCTTAGGCATGGTAGAAAAGGTGTTTGGGCGGCCGTCTATTCCGGAGACAGCGGATCAGTCGTTCTTCCGTCGGGGGTTGGCAGGAAACCAGCCCTTGCGTACACGCTCGCGCTGCTGGAAGAGTTCGTGGATGCCCCAGAAGGAGGAAAAGGCGAAGACTCCCAGACAGATGCTGAGCACATGGTTAGTGACGAGCACCGAGCCTGCCGCACCGGCAACGCCCGCCAGCGCGAACAGCCACCACGAGCGCACGCCGAGGTAGTATTCCGCCTTGATGACGACAGGATGGAAAAAGCCGATGATGAGAAACGTGGCAAGGCCAATCAGTATGCCTTCGAAGGAAGATAGGGTGATGTCCATAGTTGTTATGATTTGAGGGTGGCAAAGGTAGCACTTTCGGCCGATACCGGCAATCCCCATTTATTAGGAAAGAGCGAATTACACCGTGCTTAAAGGTACTTCTAAAAATCACCCTTAAGAAAAGCGAAAGGCGGGGAGTTCCCGCCTTGTCGGGGTGACAGGATTCGAACCTGCGACCTCCTGGTCCCAAACCAGATGCGCTACCGGACTGCGCCACGCCCCGAATACCCTTACTTTATTAAGCGGCTGCAAAGGTACGCAATATTTTCAACGTGTGCAAACAGAAAAGGCGGCCTGCCGAGAAAGGGTCCTTCTCATCCAACGGAGGGATAGTCAGACAGCGGTGCTGCTGCATGCGCTGATGCATGCCTGGCAGGAAATCTCGCCGGCAGCGGTGCGCAGTTCATAGTGGATGGCATTGCCCTCGTTGAGGAAAAGGACGGCGACGTCGTCGCCGCGTCGCACTTCGCGCGCGTACTTGATATCAATGCGCAGGCCGCGTGTTTCGCCGAGTTCGGCCGGCGAGAGCGGGAGCGAACGCTTCAGGCCGGTAGGTTCGCAGGCATTGAGCATGAACTCCAAGTACTTGCAGGAGTTGCAGTGCCCGTTGTAGTCGATGTCGGAATACTGCACCTTATGAGGCCAGATGCCTACAGGTGAGCTTTCTGACGGCTGAATCTCGCAGTAATCACCCGCCAACCACCCGCTAATCACCCGCTCGACATTGCTGAAAGCGTGCATCCGCGGTGCACGTTCGAGGCTGACGGGCAGTCCGTTGGCCATATCGAGGAAGGCCGGCTGGTCGAAGACGTTCTGTGCGGTGCGGTCGGTCATGCTGATGACGGCCCATACGGATCGCACCAGTCCGATAAGACGGCCTGCGACGGAGAGGCGGAAGTTGCGCATGGAGAGCATGTGGATGTTCTTCTCGACCCATGTTTCGACGGTCATCACCTCGTCCACAGTAGGTAGATAGCTGATTTGAAGGGAGAGGTTGGTGAGCACCCATGTGAGGTTCTGCTGCACGAGATAGCGCATGCCGAAGCCTCCTTGGTCGGCCACAATACCGGCCGAGTTGAGGAGATAGTTTTCCAACGTATAGAGACGGAGACGGTTGTTCTGGTCCAAGTCCTGATACTGGATGGTGTAGTCGATTCTGCTGATTTTATCCATGATTACAGTGGTATGATTATCCAAGCCATTTGTCCTGATTATTTGAGCCATTTGTCGAGCCAGCCGATAAACTCGCGCTGCCAGAGGATGCCGTTCTGGGGACGGAGCACCCAGTGGTTCTCGTCGGGGAAGATAAGCAGTTCGGCGGGAATGCCGCGCATCTTAGCGGCATCGAAGGCGGCCATACCCTGATTGGCGAGGATGCGGTAGTCTTTCTCGCCATGGATGCAGAGAATGGGCGTATCCCACTTGTCCACAAAGCGGTGGGGCGAGTTGCTGAAGGTGCGCTGTGCGACAGGGTTGTCCTTCTCCCAGTAGGCGCCTCCCATATCCCAGTTGGCGAACCACTTTTCTTCCGTCTCGAGGTACTGCATCTCCATATTGAAAATACCATCGTGGGCGATGAAAGCCTTGAAGCGGTGGTTGTGGTGTCCGGCGAGCCAATAGACGGAGAAACCTCCGAAAGAGGCCCCGACGCAGCCGAGACGGTCGCGGTCCACATAGGGTTCGGTGCAGAACTCGTCGATGGCGGTGAGATAGTCGCGCATGCACTGTCCGCCGTAGTCGCCGGAAATCTGTTCGTTCCAGTCGATGCCGAATCCGGGGAGTCCGCGCCGGTTGGGGGCAACAATGATATAGTCGTGAGCCGCCATACGCATGAAGTTCCAGCGATAGGACCAGAACTGCGAGACGGGGGACTGTGGTCCGCCCTCGCAATAGAGGAGAGTCGGATATTTCTTCTGCGGGTCGAAATGCGGCGGGTAGATGATCCACGTGAGCATCCGCTTGCCGTCGGTAGTGGTCTGCCAGCGGGGCACGACGGTGCCCATGTCCACCCGGTCGTATATCGGTTTGTTTTCAAACGTGAGTTGGCGGAGCACGCCGTTCTGCTCGAGCAGTGAACCGGAGCGGTACACATCTTCGCGAGCGGAAGAGAGATTCAGGTCGGCGGGATGGAAGCAGAAGAGCTCGTTGCCCTCGCGCATGGAGTGGCGGAGGGTGTAGATGACGGTGTATTCCGGGGCGAGTGGCGAGCGGAGGATATCGGCCGGCAGGTAGTCGTACTGTCCGTCGGTGAGTTCGCAGAGCCTGCCGTTGAGGTCTATCAACCAGAGATGTGAGAGGGCGTGCCATACGCCGGAGAAGACGATACAGGTGTCGTCGAGCCAGCGGTAGTCGTCCACATTGCTCTCAAATGGCCGGCTGAGGAAGGTCTTCTCACCGGTCTGCATATCCATCACGAAGAGGCGGTTGAGGTCGGACTCGTAGCCGTCGCGCTCCATGGAGAGCCATGCCAACTTAGTGCCGTCGGGCGAGAAGGCGGGGTTGGTGTCGTAGCCAGCCATGCCCTCGGTGAGGTTGCGGGTGGTGGCGGAAGCGAGGTCATAGAGATAGATGTCGGAATTGGTGGACAGCGCATAGTCGATACCGGCCTTCTTGCGGCAGGTGTAGGCGATCTGCCCGCCGTCGGGGCTCCAGCAGAGCTGCTCCATTCCTCCGAAGGGCTTCATGGGGGACTCGTAGGGAGTTCCCTCCAAGAGGTTGAGGGTTCCGCCTATAGCGGCGGAAGCGATGCGGTTGCCCTCGCCGACGGCTTTAAGACGGAGTTCGGCCACAAAGGGCTGCGGCACCGTCTCGGTCCATTCGTCCCAGTGCTTGTACATAAGGTCTTCCACCACGCGTCCAGATGCGAGGGGCAGGTCGGGATAGCGGTCGGCAGTGGAGGCGACGGTCTTGACCTGTGAGACGAGGATGATACGGTCGCGCTTGGGGCTGAGCAGGAATCCATCAATGTCGGAATCGTAGCCACTGACGGGGAGGTCCTTGCCATCCTGACGGAGGAAGAGCTTTCCGTCACGCAGATAGGCCAGCACGCCGCCGTTGCCGAACCATGCCGGATCGGAGCCGACGAACTCGTCGGTGACGCGGAGCGGAGAGACGGTATCGGAGGTTTGTTCACAGATACGGATCCACGTGGTGGAACGGTTTTCGGGGACACTATAGTAGCTGACGGTATAGGCCAGCAAGCCCGTTTCGGCATCGACAGCCACGGAGCCGATACGCCCCATCGCCCAAAGAGCCTCGGCGGAGAACTGACGGTTCCGGATAGCGGGTGTCTGACGGGTAACGGGTTGTTTTTGTTCTTCTTCGGTTTGCATACAGCCGGTAAGTAAGACGGCAGCGAGTACTGCCAGAAGGAAATGTTTATACATAGGGTTGTTACAGTGAGTTTGTCTTATTCTTGTCAGGGCAGGTGCCCAAAGCCAGAGGGGGTTGCAAAGATAGTGAAAGTTTTCTGAACGGGCAAATATTCATTCGCACGTCGGGGGCATTTTCATATACCACGATTTCTTTGTACCTTTGCACGCTAATACAGACAACGACCCGACAAGAGTATTCGAAAACGGATACCCCTACAAGAATACCAAACATGAACATAGCACTCATAGGATACGGCAAGATGGGGCATATCATCGAACGCATCGCGCAGGAGCGCGGGCACAA
The DNA here is from genome assembly GCA_017464025.1 of Paludibacteraceae bacterium. Lineage (GTDB taxonomy): Bacteria > Bacteroidota > Bacteroidia > Bacteroidales > Paludibacteraceae > Colicola. The sequence continues at coordinate 53,651 of JAFUEI010000051.1, forward strand.
GGTGGTGTGCATCATCGACAAAGACAACACGTCGGACATGGCGGGCGAGGAGTTCCGCAGGGCGGACGTGGCGATAGAGTTCAGTACGCCGCAGACGGCTGCCGGCAACATCCGCAAGGCCTGGGAAGCAGGCGTAGCGGTAGTATGCGGTACGACGGGCTGGCAGCAGGAGTTGCCCGCTCTGCAGCATGAGGCCGCCACGGGCGGCAAAGCCCTCTTCTGGGCGAGCAACTTCTCGATAGGCGTGAACCTGCTGTTCGCCCTGAACAAACGTTTAGCCGAACTGATGAAGCCCTACGGGCAGTACACGCCCTCCATCACGGAGATACACCACATCCACAAATTAGATGCCCCCTCGGGCACGGCCATCACGCTTGCAGAGCAGACGGGCTTCCCTGTCGGACAGATAGAGAGCATCCGCGAGGGAGAGGTGCCGGGCACGCATATCGTGCGCTACGACAGCAAGGTGGACAGCATAGAGATACGCCATGAGGCCAAGAGCCGCGAAGGCTTTGCCCTCGGTGCCGTAATAGCAGCGGAGTTTCTGAAAGGGAAGCAAGGCTTCTACAGCATGAACGATTTACTAAAACTATAAGGGGGACAGCTACCTGTTCCCGCTCAAGACTATCACAATATGAAAGACAGACTGCGGAATATTCCGCCCAAGCAATGGGTGAAAGCGGCCGTATGGGGCACGCTGTACGTATTGTTTCTTGTATGGCACGGCAACTGGTGGTGGGTGCTGCTCCTGCCCGTCATCGCAGATGCCTTCACCACACGGTTCATCAACTGGACGTGGTGGCGCCGTTTCCGTCCGGCAGCCGAGGGGGAAGCGCCCAACCCGAAAGCCAACAAGACGCTGTACACGATATGCTCGTGGATAGATGCCATCGTGTTCGCCCTTGTAGCCGTCTATTTCATCAACCTCTACCTCTTCCAGAACTACCAGATTCCGAGCAGTTCGCTTGAGAAGAGCCTGCGCGTGGGCGACTTTCTGTTCGTGAGCAAGGCGAGCTACGGTCCGCGCGTCCCCAACACGCCTCTGAGCTTCCCACTTGTGCAACACACCTTTCCCGCCTGGTTAGGCGGCAGGAAGAGCTACATAGAGCAGCCGCAATGGGACTACCGGCGCTTACGCGGGTGGGACCACCCCAAGAAAGACGACATCGTGGTGTTCAACTTCCCCACGGGCGACACCGTATGCCTGAAGCAGCAGAACCCCGACTACTACACGCTATGCCACTACTACGGGCGCGATGTGGTGAGGCAACGCAAAGACATCTTCGGGGACATCGTATGGCGGCCCGTTGACCGCAGGGAGAACTACGTGAAGCGCTGTGTGGGCGAACCCGGCGACACGCTGCAGATTATAGACAACCAGATATATATCAACGGGAGGCCCTTGCCCGACCACGAAGGCGTGCAGTACAACTACTACGTGCAGACCACGGGCGGACTGCTTTCAGCCAAGACGCTCGAGCAACTTGGCATCAGCAAAGACGACCGCCACCTGATTCCGCAGACGCAGGCCGGGCTGCAGGAGATAGCCGCCGTAGGTCTTGACCCCGCGCGCCCGGTGTATCACTTCCCGCTCACGCGGGCGATGAAGGCCAGCCTTGAGGGCAATGCGGCCGTGGACACGGTCGTGACAGAGCCCGAATGGCGGGGAGGGGACGTGTATCCGTTAGGAGCGACCACATGGACCCGCGACAACTACGGCCCCATCTACATACCCCGCAAAGGCGAGACCCTCCGTCTGACCGAAGAGAACATGCCCGTCTATCAGCGCCTGATAGAGACCTACGAGCACCGACATGCCTCCGTAGGCGAGGACTATACGTTCGGGATGGACTATTACTGGATGATGGGCGACAACCGCCACAACTCGGCCGACTCGCGCTACTGGGGCTTCGTGCCGGAAGACCACATCGTCGGCCGACCTGTATTCATCTGGCTCTCGATAGAGAAAGACAAGCCCTGGCTGAAAGGGCATATCCGCTGGAACCGCCTATTCAGAAACGCCGCACAATGACAGTGCCTACCGCCTATTTAGCTCCTGTGAGCTGGTACAGAGCCGTTCTGTGCGAGCCATGCGAAGTGGAGGTCTGGGAGAGTTTCCCGAAGCAGACACTGCGCAACCGCTGCCGCATTGCCGGCCCCAACGGGGTGCAGACGCTGACGGTGCCCGTGCAGAAATGCGAGCGGAAACAGTACACGCGCGACGTAAAGATAGCCTGGCAGACCGACTGGCGCCACCGGCACCGGCAAGCCCTGCAGAGCGCCTACCGCAGCACACCGTATTTCGACTACTACGCCGACTTCTTCCAGCCTGTATATGAACAGCGTTTCACCTTCCTGACAGACCTCAACGAGGCGCTTCACGACGTGGTGATGCGGCTGCTTATGGCGGGTTCAGAGGTCCACCCCGCCCCGCTAAGCAAGACCAAAGAGTGGCAGGCGACCGATTGCGACAAGGCATTCACAGGAGCCGGCACACAACCTTATTATCAGCTGTTTGCAGACCGGCAGGGGTTTCAGGAGAACCTGAGCATTGCCGACCTGCTGTTTAACACGGGGCCCGAAGCCCTACTCTATTTACTATGACAAAAGACATCGACTGGAAGCAATTAGGCTTCCACTATACGGAGACCGACTACATCGTCCGCGCAGAGTGTCACGACGGCATCTGGGGACCGATACACGCCACCAAAGACAAGCATATCTCGCTCCACCTGAGCGCGACATGCCTGCAATACGGTCAGGAAGCCTTTGAGGGTCTGAAGGCTTTCCGCGGTGCGGACGGACGCGTGCGCATCTTCCGCATGGAGGAGAACGCCCGCCGCATGGCCCGCTCTGCCGAAGGGCTGTGCATGACAGCCGTCCCCGAGGACATCTTCTGCAGCTGCATCGAACTCGCCCTGCAGAAGAACATGGACTGGGTGCCCCCCTACGAGACCGGCGCCACGCTGTATTTCCGTCCGTTGCTGATAGGCACGACGCCTCGCCTCGGCGTAGGTCCGGGGCATGACTTCCTCTTTGCCGTCATCCCCTCCCCTATCGGTCCGTACTACCCCAGCGGCTTCGAGCATGCCACCCCCTTCGTCGTAAACCGCCATGTGGACCGCGCGGCTCCTTTAGGCACGGGCCAATTCAAGGTGGGAGGCAACTATGCGGCTTCGTTCCGTGCCACCGAAGCGGCCCACGCCCAGGGCATGAGCTGCCTCTTTCTGGACCCGACGGAGCGGCACTATATCGACGAGTGCGGAGCCGCCAACTTCTTCGGCATCCTCAACGGGCGATACGTAACCCCCGCCTCCTCGTCCATCCTGCCGAGCATCACCAACAACTCGCTCATGCAATTAGCCCGCGACCACGGCCTCATCGTTGAGCAGCGCCCCATCAAACTGGAAGAACTAAGTGCCATGAGCGAATGCGGCGCCTGCGGTACGGCGGCCGTAATCTCACCCATCTCACGCGTCATCGACCCCGACAACGGGCATGTGTATGAATTCGGCGACCGCCCCGGCCCCGTCAGCACCATGCTCTACCACGCCCTGCAGGACATACAATACGGGCGCGCCGCCGACTCCTACGGGTGGTGCAAGGTAGTGTGAGGGGAGACACAGGGATATCGGGATACAGGGATACAGGGATACAGGGACACAGACAGCCTGAAAAAAGCACGACCATGACAAATTCTTTGCCTGTCGGACGTTTTGCGCCATCGCCCACGGGACGCATGCATTTAGGCAACGTATGGGCGGCCCTGCTGAGCTGGCTCTCCTGCAAGAGCCGTGGCGGGAAATGGCTGCTGCGCATAGAGGACATCGACCCTCAGCGCAGCCGGGCCGAGTATGCCGACCTCATACGCGACGACCTGAACTGGCTCGGCCTAAGATGGGACGGCGAATGTACGCAGTCGGAGCGCTATGCGCTCTACGAAGCCGCCCTGCAACGGCTGACGGCACAAGGGTGCACCTGCGGAGTGTTCCGCTCAAGACAGGAGCGGTTGGCCGTGAGCGCCCCGCAGGCTACGGGTACAGCCGTTCCAACCGACATGCCTGCGGCCCGCAAACCCGCTACCGGCCTGCTGCTGCCCGATGAGACCCTTGCCTTCTACGACGGGCACTACGGAGAGCAGCGTTTCCCGCTCCGCGAAGGCGGCGACATGATATTGCGCCGCGCCGACGGCGCCTGGGCCTACCAGTTGGCCGTTGTGGTGGATGACGCACTAACGGGCGTGACGGAAGTGGTCCGCGGCCGCGACCTGTTGCCCTCGGTGCCCCGCCAACTGTATCTGTACAAACTCCTGGGCTATGCACCGCCCGCCTTCCTGCACATCCCCCTGCTATGCAACGAAGCCGGCCAGCGCCTCTCGAAGCGCGACAAAGCGCTTGACATGGGGGAACTGCGGCAACACCATACAGCGCCCGAGATCATCGGACACTTAGCCTTTCTGAGCGGACTGCAAGCCGAAGAACAGCCCGCCACAGCCGAACAACTTCTACCTATCTTCGATTGGGGGTTGGTGCCGAAGGAAGACATAACCCCCTTCGGTTCCCCCACAGGGGGAAGGAGACCTACGGATGTGATTCAGGGGATGTAGTATTTGCGGCCGGAGTGGATGATGATGCCGTGATAGTTCCGGCCGACGGGGATTCCCGTGAGGGTGTAGCACTGCGAGTCCGGCGAATCTTTCCCACCGAAAGAGCTGCCTCCGCCGAAAGAATCGTCTTCGCCGCCGACAGGGTCGTGCAGGCCAGATGTCGTCAGCAAGGGTCCCGTATAGCTGACCCTGACAGAGGAACCGCCATAGCTGATGCCGTCCAGCAACAACGTATAGATGTCGCCCTCACGGCTGACGCTGAAGGTACCGCTCACGATATAGTAGGTCGTACCTGACCACGAGCCGTCCTCCCGCATGCAGGCATAGAAGGTTCCGTAGTCGTAGGTATCGGTGCCTCCCACCGATGCGATGACCGATCCGGGGAGGCTGTCGGTGCGCACCTCGTGGACGCCTTCGGGCGGAAGGCTGTCGCTTGTCACCAGCAATACGGACGCTTCCACATCCTTATCCAGCAGATAGACCCCCAGCAACCCGTTTGCCGGCTGGAGTTCCACCTCCGGCACAAGGCGGTCAATCACGGTCGGCGTAGCCGGCTCGGCATCGTAGTCGGGAGCATTGCCGTTGACAGCATCGCCTTCATAACGCACCATAATATGCGAGCCGTAGTGGGTATAAGCATCCACATCGAACATCCAGCTGCGCCCCCGGCGCTCGATGCGCACCGTGCCGCTCGCGAGGTACCAATAGTGGTCCACCGTCTGATAGAACGAGGGCTGGTTGTTGCCCGCCGAAGCGAGAACGGACATGACCGAGGTGTCGTGGTTGTTGTTGATTTGGAAAGTGCCGGTAGGGAAAATATCTTGCGAATAGATGCTGAGCCACAATGCACCGCCAGAGGCAGTGTATATGACAATATCCGTCATGGAGTAGCCGAAAAGTTTGTACGCAAGCTTTGTGCCGGTATCGCTGATAACGGTCGTTTCCCGTGGTTCGTCGGCAAAAGCCGTCTCCGCCATCGTGCCGGAAAAGGTGACCGTAACGGAGGAGCCGTGGGCTGACAAAGCCTGTACGCTGACAGTATGCCGCTTGCCGCGCGCACTGACGGTGACACTGCCCGACAAGAGGAAATACAAGACGCCGTCAGCCGTCTGCAGATAGGAGCGGCTCTGCCAATTGAGTCCCGTGCCGCTATGGAATCCGTCGGATACCTGCACATATTCGTCCAGCCCTTCGCTCTGCGAGGCGATGGGAAAGGTGCCGGAGGGGAGAGAAGCCGCCTTTGAAATCAGCCTCAGTTCCAAGCGGTTGCCCTTGTCGTCGCGCAGACCGATGTCGAAAAAGCCGGCAGGGAAGCGGTCGAGTTCGGCATAGGTAGCACTGACGGATATCGCCGTAACCTCAAGGGGCTCGGCACCATAGAGGTCGTCAGCCGCCCGGCAGGGCAGGAGAAACAAAGCAAACAGCAAGAGGAGCAAGAGACGTTTCATGGCAGGGATTTGTTTCAAGATGCAAAGATACGGCATTTTCGGGAGATGGGCAAACGGGAGACAACCCCCTTTAGTTTCCCAACAGGGGGAAGAAGCCATGCGGACGTGAGATGCGCCATCCCGCAGAGGGCCGCAACCATAAAAGCCTATCGGGCTTTCTAATCCTCACTTCGCCCGGAACAATCTATGGTGCATGCATCTCTACACAGAAAAAGGACTCCTCCGAAAGAGGAATCCTTTTTGCAATGATTGTATTGTCCAATCAGTTGATTGCTTTGCGTCAGCTTATTTGCCAAAGTAGAAAGCTACGTAGAGGTTGGCACCGAGGTTGTTGGTGTTGAAGTCGAAGCCGCTGTTGGTAACGGGCGAGTCCGGATCGGTGACTATCTCATACTGCTTGGTCTGGATGTTCCAGCCCTCGTAGGTGCTGACCATGTTGGGCGTCCACTCGTAGTCGAGACGGACGTTGACATTGGCACCGAGAGCAATCTTGGGAGCCACGAACCACTCCACACCTACCGTGCCGTAGATACCAACCATGTGGGTACCCTTGTTGGCATAGGTGGAAAGGGTACGGCCATTGGGGATGTCGGGACGTCTAGGAACGGGACCCACAGCAGGAATAGCCACAGCGGCATCACCGGTTACGGTCGGGTTCTGGTTGGCCTCCGTAATCTTATTGCCATAGGAGTAGGTGTCGCGGTCGATGAACTGGTTGCCATACATGAGACCGCCACCGAAGACGCCCTGTACGGAGCGTTTGCCGACACGGTACTCAACGCCTGCCGATACGGTCATGGCGAGCTGGACATTCTTGCGCATATCCACCACCTGATCGTTACTAAGGGGATCGAGATACTTGGCCTCGTCATCATCAACATAGTCGCGGTAGGTGCGGTTGTTGAAGTTCAGACCCACGTTGGCACGGATGCCGAGGTTGTCGGTCACCATATAGGAGCCCATGATGGAGGCGAGGTTGTTCCAGAGGCCTTCACCGTGGATATCGGGGCTGGCGAGCGTATTGGCCACACCGGCGGTGCCGTTGAAGGCGTTACCGATGAAACGGGTAAAGGGGTCGAGGGCGATGCCGAAGGAGAAGTCGCCTTCAGCAGGCAGCCAGGAGGTATAATCCTTGTTGGCGCGCTGCTCGGGAGTCTCCTTCTCGCCTGCGAACATCGGCATAGCCAATGCTGCAACGAGCATGATACTTACTATCTTTTTCATAATCTGTTGTCTTTAAAGTTTACGAAACAATACGTACTATCAATCCGTTTGGAGCGGAAGATTACCATGCGATACCGCCGGGGATGGTTGCATAGCGCTTATTGCCGTCAATCTCGCCACCGTCGTTGAGGGGAGCCGTACCGTAAACAGCGCTCTTGTCGTCAGGTGTGAAGTCCAGTTGGCTTTCGCCCATCTTCTTGCCGAGGAGCAGGTCGCCATTGGTGCAAGGAACGTCCGTCATCTTGCCGCCGTCGTAGTAGCCCTTGAGAGCCTGGGTAGCAGCGCGATACTCGCTGTCGTCCTTATTCCAAGCGAACATGCGGTGTGTGAAGGCGTTGTCTTTCTCGGGATCCAGCACGAAGGCCTGCGGCTCAACGGTTACCAATACGTCGGTGATTTCCCAAGCATCGTAGTAGTTGACATTGATGCTGTAGTTGCCATCGGCGTCGGACTTGGCGGTGTACACCAGTTTGCGGTCGTCGCCGGAGATGCTGGTAGATACCGTCACTTTCAGGTCGCAAGCAACGCCTACATACTTGAGTTCAAGGCCGGCAATGTTGCTTTGTTTGATTTTGTCGGTACCGGTGAGTTCGTCGTCTTTGTACTTGAGAGCTTCCGTAACGCCGGTCACCTTGCCCGAAACGGTGAGTTTCTGGCTCTTGTTGGTGTTCTGGGCATTGCCGGAGATGGCCATCACGACGTACTCTACGTCGAGGTCACCGGGGAGCAGCGTGGGAACGGGAATGGTAACAGAAGGATAGAACTCGTTGATAGGAGCGTCCTTGGTCTCATAGTAGGGAGCTTCGAAGCCGAGCACTTCGATTTGCACATTGCTTACGCCGGTCTGACCGCAGGGGATAACCACCTGATACCAGCCGGGCTGGCCCTCGACAGGAGCAGCGGCAATCTGCTTAACACCGGGAGCACCTGCGCTGTACTCGTTGTAATCAACGAGAGCGTTGACGGTAGCGTCGGCCTTGACAACCTGGTCGTTGACGACGACGCCATTCTCGACGCGTTCGCCCATGTCATAGGTAACGTACACTTTTACGGTAGCCGAAGTTTTGATTTCCTCAAAGTTCAGCTCGGTCGGCTGGTTGTTGCAGCCTGCAAGGGCCAGAGCGGCCATTGCTACAAAAAACAATTTCTTTTTCATAAAAGAAAACATTTAAGTTAATAAATTGGGTTGATTGTTTGGGGTTGATTAGAATCTTTGTTTCTTTCGCGGGACATGCACTCTGAGAGCGCTTCTACAGTTCCGCTGTCATATTATTTAAGCGGAGGCGCGGAAGCCTCCCTACTGAAAACGCTGCAAAGGTACGTATTATTTCCCGTATGTGCAAGTTATAGTAACATTTTGACCGATTAAATCATAAAAAGAATGATAATGTTTGTTTATATCGGAGTTTTTGAGTACCTTTGCACGGATAATCGGCCGGTGGAGCGATGCTTCGTTTTCCGGCGGGAGGAACCGTCAATCGGACAACACTAACAATCTATATATACGTATGTTTGAAAACCAACCCAAAGGTCTGTTTGCATTGGCCCTTGCCAACACAGGCGAACGATTCGGCTACTACACGATGTTAGCCGTGTTTGCGCTCTTCCTGCGCGCCAATTTCGGATTAGAGCCCGGTGCGGCCGGTGCTATCTACTCCTCGTTTTTAGCCCTTGTGTATTTTCTGCCGTTGGTAGGCGGTATTCTGGCCGACAAGATAGGTTACGGCCGTTGCGTGACAATCGGCATCATCATCATGTTTCTGGGCTACGTGCTGCTTGCCGTTCCCCTCGGCGGCGTTGACAACGGCAGCATCGCCCTGCCGATGACGGCCATGATTCTGGCCCTTGTACTGATATCGTTCGGCACAGGACTTTTCAAAGGCAACCTGCAAGTGATGGTGGGGAACCAGTATGACGACCCGAAGTACGCCGACCGTCGCGACTCGGCCTTCAGCATCTTCTATATGGCCATCAACATCGGCGCGATGTTTGCTCCGACGGCCGCCGTGAAGATTATGGAATGGGCCCAGACCTCGCTCGGCATCTCCGTGAACGACTCGTATCATTTCGCATTCATGGTGGCTTGCGCCTCGCTGATTCTCTCCATCGTGATATACTATGCCTGCCGGCCCTGGTTCAAGCACGTGGAGAACACGGCCAAGCAGCAGGCAGCCGCCGGTCAGGCTGTGGAGGAACTGACGGCGGAGCAGACCAAGAAGCGCATCATTGCCTTGTGCCTTGTGTTTGCTGTGGTTATCTTCTTCTGGATGGCCTTCCACCAGAACGGCCTCACACTCACCTATTTCGCCAACGAGTTTGTGAACCCCGTGAGCACCGGCATCCAATCGATGGCCTTCGACATCGTGAATCTGGTGATGATTGTCTTCATCGTGTATGGTTTGTTCTCGCTCTTCCAGTCGAAGACGGCGAAGGGCAAGGTGATTGCCGGCGCAGTAATAGCCGCCGCCTGCGGTGTGTTAGCATGGAAATACACCACCATCTCGCCGGAAGGCATCCGCTTGTCAGCGCCTATCTTCCAGCAGTTCAACCCCTTCTATGTGGTAGCCCTGACCCCCGTGTCGATGGCTATCTTCGGAGCCCTTGCCCGGAAAGGCAAGGAGCCCAGTGCGCCACGCAAAATTGCCTACGGCATGCTTGTGGCGGCATTAGCCTACGTCGTGATGGCAGTAGGCTGCATCGGTCTGAACTCGCCTGATGCGCAAGCCGCCGCTGCCGACCCCACCTATGCCAGCGCCAACCTGCTGATAGGCACCTATCTGATTCTGACCTTCGGCGAGTTGCTGCTCAGCCCGATGGGCATCTCGTTCGTCAGCAAAGTGGCTCCTCCGAAGTACAAGGGCATGATGATGGGCGGCTGGTTTGTAGCGACCGCGGTGGGCAACTTCCTTGTGTCGGTAGGCGGATTCCTCTGGGGCAGCCTGCCGCTGTGGGTGGTATGGTCGGTATTCGTAGGGCTGTGCCTTATCTCGGCCGTATTCATGTTCGCGATGATGAACAAACTGGAAGACGCCACGAAGTAACCGGACGGCTGACCCTCTTTCATCGGACCTTTACCCATCTATTGTTTTGAACGTATGGAAACACTCCTTATAGAAACGCTCACGCAGGAGACCGCAAGCCTGCGTGAGCAACTCTCACTTCTTGAGAGCCGCGCCGCCGCCATCCGGCAGACGCTTGACAGTATGGAACAACGCCTGAGCGACCTGCAGGCGGCCCAACAGGCCTGCACCGCCCCTTCCGCACAGGAGGACGAGCTGCCGGAAATAGAGGTGGAGCTCATCGTGAATGAGGACGACGAGGACGAGCCTGCCGCACAGGAGCCCCTGCCCGACGCCGCCCCCGACGACCTGCTCACCGCCGAAGAACAGCAGGTGGAAGAGAGCGTGGAAGACGTTTTAGTAAGCGAGATAGAGAAAGAGCCTGCCGCAGCAAGCACCCCCGAAGCCGAAACTGAAGCCCCCGAAGTCGAAGCTCCGGCCAAAGAGGCTGCCGCCAAGGCAGAGCCCCATACCGGCGTCACCCTGCCCCACGTGGACGACATCCGACGCGCCATCTCGCTTGGCGACCGATTCCTCTTCCAACGCGAACTGTTCAAAGGCGACGGCGAGAAGATGAACAAGACCATTGACCAGCTGAACCGCCTCGGTTCGCTTGACGAAGCGATGCAGTATATCAAGAAGAAGTTCAACTGGGACGAGGAGAGCCAGGCCTACGAACTCTTCACGAACATCTTGCGCCGCCGCTACTGACAACCCATCAACCAATACCCCTACAGTCAGGATGCTGTATATCGTTCCCACCCCCGTCGGCAATATGGAAGACATCACGCTGCGCGCCATCCGCATCCTGCGGGAGGCGGACCTGATATTGGCGGAAGACACGCGCACCAGCAGCGTGCTCCTGAAGCACTACGACATCCATACGCCCCTGCGCTCACACCACAAGTTCAACGAGCACGGCACATCGGCCGGCATAGTGAAGGAACTATTGGCAGGCAAGCAGATAGCCCTCATCAGCGATGCCGGCACCCCCGGCATCAGCGACCCCGGCTTCTATCTTGTGCGCGAGGCCGTAGCCGCCGGCGTGGAGGTGCAGTGTCTGCCCGGAGCGACCGCTTTCGTGCCGGCCTTGGTGGACTCCGCCCTGCCGGACGACCGCTTCTTCTTCGAAGGCTTCCTGCCCCAAAAGAAAGGCCGGCAGACCCGCCTCATGCAATTAGCACAGTCAGAGCACACCTTTATTATATATGAGTCGCCCTTCCGCCTCCAGAAGACTTTAGAGCAACTGGCCGAACATCTGGGTGCAGGCAGACCCGCCTCGGTGAGCCGCGAGATAAGCAAGCTGCACGAAGACACCCGCCGCGGCACGTTGGCCGAATTAGCGGAACACTTCAAGGCCAATCCGCCCAAGGGAGAGATTGTGATTTGCGTGGCGGGACGGCCGTCATAACCTCTACGTGCACACACCATGAGACCCTACAAGGCCGTCTTCTTAGACTGGGACGACACCATCGGCGACTTTCGCCATGCCGAGTTGCTGGCACTGCGCGACATCTACGCCGCCCACGGACTGGAACGCCTCTACCCCACCTTCGAAGACTACTACAACACCTATCATCCTCACAACCTGATGTTGTGGGACCGCTACGGCCGCAGCGAGACAAGCAAGCAGGAACTCCAGCTTGACCGGTTCCTGTATCCGTTGTTGCATGCCAGCCTCCGGAGAGAAGAACCTTCCGGAACAGCCGCAGACGCCGAGACCGAAGCCCGCACCATGGGAGACGAGTTTCTGCAACTAACCAACCGCTATTTCCGGCTGCTCCCCGGCGCAGAAGAGACGGTGCGCCACCTGGCCGCCCGCTATCCGCTGACCATCGTGAGCAACGGCTTCACCGAAGTGCAGTACACCAAGATCCGCCTCTCCGGCCTACAGGACTGCTTCCGTCACGTTGTCCTCTCCGAGGAGACCGGTTGGCAAAAGCCCAATCCGCTCATCTTCAGCAGGGCTCTGGACCTGAACGGCCTGCAAGCGGAGGATGTGCTGATGGTGGGCGACAGCTGGAACAGCGACATACAGGGTGCCCGCAACGCAGGCATCGACCAGCTGTGGATCACCACCGACCTGCAGGACCCGCGGCCGTCAACCTACCGGACAACGGACATCCGCGACCTCAAAGACCTGCTCTGAAGCCGCGGATGCCATTGGTCGGGAGACCGAAGTTCCGGCAACCCGCTATTCCCGTTTTGCTCTCTACAACTCCGGCACCACCATCTGCAGGGCGGCCGGCAGCACTTCTATGCGGTAGGGACCGCAGGCATCGACCAGAATGCCGTCTTTCTCAATCATGATATGCCGCCGCGTGTTGAGCGTCACCTCGCGGGCCGTGAAGTTGTTGATGAACGAAATCTCCGTCAGCCGTCCGTTGAAGAGTTTGGGCAGGGCCGAGAGAATAAGCCGGAAGGTAGGCCGCGAGACAAACATGCCGTGGAAGATGCCGTCGCGCGGGTCGGCATCGGGATTCTGGCGGATGCCGCCCCCCGAGAAGGGGCCGTTGCCGATGTTCATCGTGAACATCGGTTGCTGCAGACAGAGTCCGCCGTCGGTACGCAGTTCCACCGGCACCGACTTGTGGGTGAACACAGCCGACAGCAAGCCGAAGAAATAGTTGAGCCCGTGGCTGCCTACATAATATTTCAGCACCTGCGCGCGCTGGCACGTACGCGCATCGATACCGAAGCCTACAGAGTTGATGAAATAGTGCTTCTCCTGCTCGCCGTTGCGCAGCAGCGTGAGGCAGCCAACGTCCACCGTCTGCCGTTTGCCGCTGCTGAAGAAGATGTCGAGCGAGCGGCGGTAGTCTCGCGTCAGGCCCCAGAAGCGCCCCCAGTCGTTGCCGGTGCCTCGCGGCATAAGTCCGAAGGCCACGTTGCGGCGCACCTCATCGGGCACGCGGGCGTGCATGATGCCGTCTATCGTCTCGGAGAGCGTGCCGTCGCCCCCCAGCACAAGGATGCGGTCGTAGCCGCGTTCCACCAGTTCGCGTGCCAGCTCTGTGGCATGACCGGCATATTTCGTTACCTTATAGGTGAAGCTTTCGCGGCGCTGCTTGAGCAGGCGGAACAGATAGAGCCGCTGCTTGCGATAGGCCGCTTTGCCCGATTTGGGATTGATGATGATGCCAAGCATGAGCAATAGGATATGACGCTGCAAAGGTAGTCATTTTTGCCCATTCCACCAAACCGCACCGGCAGGGCATGCAGAGAGAAATCGTCCCCCCAAAAAAAGAACAGAGCCTCCCGAATGACAGGAAGGCTCTGTGGACCGGAAGACCCGTTGCGAGTCTTATGAATCGCTCTTATGCGAAGAATTCTTTCACGTTGTCGTTGAGGACGATTTCCTCCTGGAAGATGTAGGCACCCGTCTTTGGGCTCTTTACCATCTTGATACATTTGGAGTGCGCACGACCGGCGTTACCGGTTTGAAGAGTGGCGACCGCTTTTTTTGCCATAGTAAGTTTCCTTTCTTAAAATTACTTGATTTCTTTGTGGATGGTGTAGCGCTTCAGAATGGGGTTGTACTTCTTCAGCTCCAGACGATCCGGGGTGTTCTTACGGTTTTTGGTCGTGATGTAACGCGACGTACCGGGCATACCGCTGGCCTTGTGTTCGGTGCACTCAAGAATTACTTGTACTCGTGCTTCTTTTGTTTTCTTTGCCATTGTGTTGTCCTCCTAAAGTTTATTCGTAAAGATACCCTTTCTCGGCAGCCTGCTTCAAAGCAGCATCCAAACCGATTTTGTTAATTGTACGCAGACCAGCTGCACTCACGTTCAGACTGATCCAGCAATCCTGTTCTACCCAGTAGAACTTCTTGTGGAAGAGGTTCACGTCAAACGTCCGCTTGGTGTGACGTTTTGAGTGAGACACATTGCATCCACCCATGGCTTTCTTGCCGGTAATTTGACAAATCTTTGACATTTTATTATGAATTTAGTTATAAATTTCTTACGAATCCGCCCATAAAGTCCACTGTATCAACCCATCGGCCCGAAAGAGCCCACTTCACGCCAAAATGCCTGCAAAGGTACAACAAATAATTGGAACACGCAAGGGTAAGGCTGAAAATAGTTGTTTTTTTCCGCATAGTGTTGTATGTATGACAAAATGTGTTTACCTTTGCGACATAATATCGGCAGGCTCCGCTACCGGTTAAAACAAGTGACTATGAAACTGAAAGACAATACGCTGTATGCTCTGCTGTGCATCGTGGCAGGTGTCGTTCTGGCATCGGCCTACAGCTATACGCTTGACACGAAGCTCGACCTGAACGGCGACAACGCCGCCTACATCTCGTTAGCCCGCAACATGGCCGCAGGCGAGGGATACGCCCAACAGACGCCACAAGGAATGGTGCATGTAAGCCACTTCCCGCCCGGTTATCCGGCTATACTGAGCGTCTTCATGCGCATGGGCATTGACAATCTGCTCTTCTTCAAAGTGCTGAATGCCGTCTTCCTGTTTGCGGCTATTTGCCTGCTGCTATGGGCGTTGGGGAAAGCGACGCGCCAACGTTGGGTAGTGCTGGCCGCTTTGGTGCTGGCCTGTCTGAGTCCGCAGTTGCTCCATTTTGCCGGTATGGCCATGTCGGAGATGAGTTATCTGCTGTGCATGGCTTTGAGCATCTTCTGCCTATGGCAGTACAGCGCTACGGAGACGCCGTTCTGGCGGTCTGCCTGGTTCTGGGCAGCCATCGTAACAGCCATGTGCGCTTACCATATCCGCACAGTGGGAATGGCTCTGATGCTCGCTATCGTGGTCTTCCTGCTTTTCCGCAAAGAGTGGGCAGCCGCAGGTGCCAGCGTAGTGTCGATGGTCGTGCTCATGCTCCCGTGGGCGCTGCGCAATGCCCACTACGGCATCCAGTCACGCTATTTCGGCACCATCATGACAGTGAACCCCTGGCGCCCGGAAGAAGGCACCATCAGCTCGGTGGGCGAGTTTGCGGAGAAGATGCTCACCAACCTGGACGAGACCGTCATCAAGGGTTTCCCCGAGGTATTGTTCCCCTTCCTGAAGCTACAGCCCGAGCCTTCGGGCTTCTGGGGCATAGCGGCCGGCCTGTTAGTGCTGGCCGTCATCGTCTGGGGAGCCTGGAACACCGGCCGTCTGCGCTGGCTCATGCTGGCCTTCCTCGCCGGCAACATCGGTTTGTTCGCCCTATGGCACGGCGGCAACGGGACGCGCTATGTGACCCCCATTATTCCGTTCGTATATGTGCTGTTCTACAACGGTCTGTTCGCTCTGGTCCGGCTGCCTTTGCGCCGTTGGGTCGGCGACGACTCGCGCTGGGGACTGCTCCTGCTGCTCATGGCACTACCTATGCGCGCACCGCTGACGGAGATGCACAAGCAGTCGGCCATGCCCTACAACCGAGCTTACCGCAACTATTTCCGTATGGCCACAGAGCTTGACCGGAAGCTGCCCGCCGGCACCGTGGTATCGAGCCGCAAGCCCGACCTCTTCCGCTACTATGCGCCCCACCTGATAGCCACCAACTACCGCTTCGATGTCAACCCCGATACGGTGATTGCCCACATGGTAAGCAACAAGGTGGACTACGTCATCCTCGAGCAGTTGGGCTACAGCTCCACGCCGCGCTATCTGCTGCCTGCCGTGCAGGCCCGGCCCGGGCTCTTCCCCATAGCCTGGCAGCTGCCCAATCCCGACACCTACCTGCTGCGCTTCGAGCGCGGGAAGGCCGAAGAAATGCTGAAGAAACAAGACTAACAAGAAAACTCAGGACACACCCTTATACCCCACCCCATGATCAACGGAAAAAAGATAATCGCCGTCATGCCGGCCTACAATGCAGAAAAGACGCTGGAACAGACCTATGCCGAGATACCGATGGACATCGTGGACGAAGTGATTCTCACCGACGACTGTTCCAAAGACGACACCGTGCACAAAGCCCGCCAGTTGGGCATCCGCGAAGTGATTGTGCATGAGCGCAACAAAGGCTACGGAGGCAACCAGAAGACCTGCTACAACCGTGCCCTCGAATTGGGAGCCGACATCGTCATCATGATTCATCCCGACTATCAGTACACCCCCTTGCTCGTGCAGTCGATGGTATATATGATAGCCAACGGCGTCTATCCCGTCTGCCTTGCCTCGCGCATCCTCGGCAAAGGCGCCCTCAAAGGCGGCATGCCGCTCATCAAATACATCGCCAACCGCGGGCTCACCTTCGTGCAGAACGTGCTGCTCAACCAGAAACTGTCGGAGTATCACACAGGCTATCGCGCCTTCTCGGCCGAGGTGCTGCGTGCCATCGACTACAACGGCAACAGCGACGACTTCATCTTCGACAACGAGATGCTGGCCCAGATCTTCTACAAAGGCTATGAGATCGGCGAGGTGACCTGCCCGACCAAATACTTCGACGATGCGTCTTCCATCAACCTCAGGCGCAGCACCATCTACGGCTTAGGCTGCCTGCGCGTCTCGATGGTATATCGCCTCTCAAAATGGCACCTGATGAAATCAAAGCTGTTCCGCTAAATGAACCTGCAGGGCTATCTTGACCAACTGCGGCGTCCTACGGGCGGCCTGTGGCGCCAACTGGTGCGCTACGCGTTCTCCGGCGGGCTTGCCTTTGCGGTGGACTTCGGCCTGCTGTGGTTCATCACCAGTTGCCTTCATGCCAACTACCTCACAGGAGCCTTCTTCGGTTATTTGGCAGGCCTCGTCATCACCTACCTGCTCAGCATCCGCTGGATATTCAACGAACGGCGCTTCAAGAGCCGCACGGCGGAGTTTCTCCTCTTCGCCCTCATAGGCGGCGCCGGCATGCTGCTTACGCAAGGCTGCATGTACGTGTTCACGGAATATGTCTTCGGCGAGCACCTGTATTTGTGCTCCAAACTGTTGACCACGGTAATCGTGTCGCTCTTCAATTTCGTGATGAAGAAGCTGTTGCTTTTCACGCAAGGGCACCGAGACTCTTGAAAACTCACCAATCCCCGTACTTTCTCCGCGAAAATATTTTCAGGAAACGGTTGCGGGATAGAAAATAAAAACGTATCTTTGCAACCGAAACCGAAACATGCAACATGACAACCGAAGTTTCATACAACAGCAAGAGGCACAAGCAGTTTTCAGCTGCCATTGTGCGAGGCGAAAGATAAGTGTGCACCCCATGTGCGCACTTTTTTGTTTGCATAGTCAACGACAAAACAACAACTCATAATACAAACCCTCAAAATCATTATCACAATGAAAAAAATTACTTCTCTGTTTGCGCTGATGTGCGCAACCACACTGCTGTTTGCAGCAGAACCCAAAGTAGTCACTATTGACTTTACCGATTCCAACTGGAATCTGCCGACAGATTATGTCAAAACAGCAGCATCTTATACCTATGGTGATTATACCATCAGTTTCAGTGCTTCATCAAACGGCCATAAAGTAGGAGTCACCAAAGACAAAAACAACAACATCACTTCGTATGACTATCTTATCATGGGCAAAAAAGATGCTCTTCTTACCTTGCCGGTTCTGACCATGGACGTTGCAAAGATAGTTGTATATGGAAGAACAGCAGCCTCCACGAATGTTGAGTTCAATCTCGGCGTAATCACAGCCACTGACACTACCATGATTCTTTCCACCAATGAAAAAGATGCCACCAAAAACCACGATCTGCTCATTCCTTCCCAATATCAAAAGGCCGGGACCAAGTATGCCATCAAGATCATGAATGCTTATAACATGCAGATTACCAAAATTGAGATGATTGAAGTCGTAGCCGGAGCACCTGATGTTCCTACTTTTTCGCTTGCAGCCGGTGCCTATAACAGCAATCAGCAAGTTACTTTGACTTGTACCACCGAAGGAGCCAAGATTTATTACACCACCGATGAAACTACTCCCACCGAAACATCAACGGAATATACCACTCCCATTACAGTGGACAAGACGACCACCATCAAGGCTATTGCCATTAAGGACGGAATAAGCAGCGAAGTTGCCATAGCTAAATATGTAATTGCTACTATACAAGGCAAAGGTACAAAGGACGCTCCCTTTACTGTTAAAGACGTTCAGACCCTGACAGCATCCTATGCTGATAAATGCTGGGTAGAAGGCTACATTCTGGGAGTTAGTGGTTCCAGCAATAGTGGTGCTTTTGCTTTCACCAATACAATTGCTGTTTCCAACCTCGTTATTGCCGACGTTGCCAACGAAGAGGAGCCCGCCAATGCCATTCCCGTTGAACTGAAGAATGGTAGTGACGCCCGCACCCAACTGAACATCAAAGACAACAGTGCCAATATCGGCAAAAAAGTAAAACTGTATGGCACGCTGGAGAGCTATTTCTCCACAGTTGGCGTGAAGAACATCGAGGAGTTTGAATTAGAGGGCAGCGGCAACCCCACCGGCCTTGACGCCGTGGAGACGCTCAACATCAACGCCCCGATGTACAACCTCATGGGTCAGCAGGTTACGGCCGACTACAAGGGCATCGTCCTGCAGAACGGACAGAAATATCTGCTCCAATAAGCCGGGATAGCCCCGAAGGCTCTTAAGGACCTTAAAGACTCTAAGAACCGTAAAGGCCCTACCGCCCACTCTCCTGACAGCGGTGCTCACGACGTGAGCACCGCTGTTTTTTGCTGCCTATGCTCTGCCAATTTGGCAGAAAGCCGAGTTTGGCATATTATATGCAGTCAAGCGGGTGTCCACCTGAGATACGACAACAAACATTAACACATCATACTACTATGACAAACGTAAAACCCCTGGCTGACAGAGTGCTGGTGCGCCCTGTAGCCGCAGAAGAGAAGACCGTCGGCGGCATCATCATCCCCGACAGCGCAAAAGAGAAGCCCTTGAAAGGCGAAGTGATTGCCGTAGGCAACGGCACAAAAGACGAGCAGATGGTGCTCAAACAGGGCGACACCGTGTTGTATGGCAAATATGCCGGCACCGAACTGGAAATCGACGGTGAGAAGCTGCTCATCATGCGCCAATCGGACGTATTAGCGGTGATAGGATAAGAGAATCGGTTAGTTTACTATACTACTATATAATAAACGAAAACAATAAAAAAAGAATACAACTATGGCAAAAGAAATCAGCTTCAATATGGATGCTCGCGAGCAACTGAAAAACGGTGTGGACCAGCTCGCCAACGCAGTGAAAGTAACGCTCGGACCGAAAGGCCGCAACGTAGTGATAGAGAAGAAATACGGCGCCCCGCAGATTACGAAGGACGGCGTGACCGTTGCCAAAGAGATAGAACTGGAAGACGCCCGCGAAAACCTCGGTGCACAGCTTGTGAAGGAAGTGGCCAGCAAGACCGGCGACCAAGCCGGCGACGGCACCACCACCGCCACCGTGCTTACGCAGGCCATCGTAGGCGTAGGTCTGAAGAACGTCACCGCAGGTGCCAACCCGATGGACCTGAAGCGCGGTATCGACAAGGCCGTACAGAAGGTGGTTGAGTCCATCAAGGCCCAGGCCGAGCAGGTAGGCGACAACTACGACAAGATTGAGCAGGTGGCCACCGTCAGCGCCAACAACGACGCCAACATCGGCCGCCTCATCGCCGACGCGATGCGCAAGGTCAGCAAAGACGGTGTCATCACCATCGAAGAGGCCAAAGGCACCGACACGACCATCGACGTAGTGGAAGGCATGCAGTTCGACCGCGGCTACATCTCTCCCTATTTCGTCACCAATACCGAGACCATGCAGGTGGAGATGGAGCGCCCCTACATCCTGATTCACGACAAGAAAATCAGCAACCTCAAAGAGCTGCTCCCCGTGCTTGAACCCGCCGTACAGAGCGGACGACCGCTGCTTATCATCGCCGAGGACGTGGATTCGGAAGCCCTGACCACCCTCGTTGTCAACCGTCTGCGCGCACAGCTCAAGATTTGCGCCGTAAAGGCTCCCGGATTCGGCGACCGCCGCAAAGAGATGCTTGAAGACATCGCCATCCTCACTGGCGGCACCGTCATCAGCGAAGAAAAGGGCATCAAGCTCGACCAGGCTACGCTCGATATGCTCGGCACGGCCGAGAAGGTGACGGTGGACAAAGACAATACCACCATCGTCAACGGTGCCGGCGACAAAGAAGCCATCAAGGCACGCGTCCAGCAGATCAAGGCACAAATCCAGAACACCAAGTCCACCTACGACAAAGAGAAACTGCAGGAGCGTCTTGCCAAACTGAGCGGCGGCGTAGCCGTATTGTATGTAGGCGCCCCCTCCGAGGTGGAGATGAAGGAGAAGAAAGACCGCGTGGACGATGCACTGAGCGCCACCCGTGCCGCTATCGAAGAAGGTATCGTGCCCGGCGGCGGTGTCACCTACATCCGTGCACAGGAAGCCCTCGAAGGCCTGAAAGGCGACAACGAAGACGAGCAGACGGGTATCGAGATTATCCGCCGCGCCATCGAAGAACCGCTCCGCCAGATTGTCTTCAACGCAGGCAAGGAAGGAGCCGTCGTTGTACAGAAAGTGCGCGAAGGCAAAGGCGACTTCGGCTATAATGCACGCCTCGACCGTTATGAGAACCTGCACGCTGCAGGCGTGGTGGATCCGGCCAAGGTAACCCGCGTCGCCCTGGAGAACGCCGCCAGCATCGCCGGCATGTTCCTCACCACCGAATGCGTCATCGTGGACAAGAAGGAAGAGAAGCCCGAAATGCCCGCCATGAACCCGGGTATGGGAGGAATGATGTAAGACATTCAACCCTCTATTAAAAAGGCACATTGCCCTGTCGGGGCAGTGTGCTTTTTTTGTGGAACATGGCCACCTTCTCATAAGCAGGCAGATATTGTTCTTCCTTACCGGCTTCAGTGAACAACGCAGGAGTGGAAGCCATCGGCCATGTTGTTTTATCGCGTTTATTGAAGAACGAATCCAGTGTCCAACGCCATTGAGCCTCTGTAGCAGTTGTCAAATCCCAGCCATTAGCGTTGCATACACCAATCAGATAATCAGCAAGCCATTTCCAACTGGCAGTTTCGCTGAGCATCATCGTGGACACACCAGTAGCGACCGCGGCAACCGTTTGTCGGTGCAAATTTAGTCTGTCACCGTCCCTGAACGCTTCTGAAACGATGTGTTTAAGAGCACAAACGCCTGTCGTAAACAGCCAACAAACTGACTGACACAGAATAGCAATCAGCGCACGCGGTGCATTTTCAGTTTCGGAAGGTTTCGGTTCAGCGTCACGGCTTGTCGGAATCAGAAAAAAGGCATATCTTTGTGCACTACAAAAAGAAGCACAATCACGACTACAGCGAAGGTATGGAATCCACGCGGACACTAACGGTATGCAGCGCCTCGGCCGGAAGCGGCAAGACCTTTACGCTCGCGGCACGCTATGTAGGCCTGCTGCTGGACGGAGCAAGCTACCGCTCCATTCTGGCCGTCACGTTCACCAACAAGGCCACTGCCGAAATGAAAGAGCGCATCCTGCTCTATCTGTACGGTATCGCCCATGCGCTGCCCTCGGCCGAGAGTGCGTTCATGGCTGCCAAAGATGCCATGCGCCACGCCTCGCATACCGCCGATGCTGCACTGCGGCAGCGTGCAGGGGAGGTGCTGATGCAGATTCTGGCCGACTACGACAACATGCACGTCACCACCATCGACACCTTCATGCAGCAACTGCTCACCGGCCTTATCAGGATGCTGGGCGAGGCACAGGCTACAGGCGTGGAACTCGACACCGGTGCCGTCACCGCCAAGGCGGTGGACAGCCTGCTGCAGGGCAAGGAAGATATCGCTACCGACTATATCACCCGCCTCCGCCAGTATGCCGGACAACGCTTGGACGATGAGAAGAACTGGGACCTCAGGGCCGACCTCGTGGCCACAATGAAGGAGCTGTTTCAGGAGAGCGCACAGGTGCTCGACTTGGAGGGCAAACTGCCGCTTGATCCTGCCCTGCTGGATGCCTACCGCGAAGAAGTGCGCTGGCAGAAGCATCCCGACATCGCGGCACTGCGCCGCCTGATGGAGCAGCTAAGCGATTGGGACCCCGAGACGGAGATGGAGACCCATGCCAAGCCCTATCGGAAACTGCTTGACGAAACAGCCTTAAGCCTGGCCAATCCCCTCGGGATGGACAAGAAGCTGCGGTTCCGCGGACTGACGGACGCCGAGCAGCGCAAGTTCGACGAGGGAGAAGCCGCCTTCGCCGCCTTCTTCAAGGACGGGGCACGCGGACAGGCTCTCTACAGCAAGGTCGCCCGACTGCTGGAGCTGCATAAGCGATGCCGCAAAGTGCTCTTCACATGGCAGTGCTCCACCTCGCGGCTCAACGACCTCGCCCTCGCCGCTGACGTCAAGAAGGCGGTACGCCGCCAGCTCGCCGACGAGAGCCGCCTCCTGCTCGCCGAAACGGCCAACCGCCTCAGCAAGGCGGCCGACTGCGTGGACTTCATCCTGGAGAAAGCGGGCATACGCTACCAGCATATCATGATTGACGAGTTTCAGGACACCAGCACGCTCCAGTGGCGCAACCTCCGGCCCCTGCTGGAGGAACTGCTCAGCCGCATCACGGGATCGGCACTGATTGTGGGCGACATGAAGCAAAGCATCTACCGCTGGCGCAACGGCGACTGGCGCATCATGAGCAGCCTGCCGGCCGACAAGGTACTCAGCCGCTACTACACTCCCCTTGACAAGGCACGCAACTGGCGCTCCGCACGCGAGATAGTCCGTTTCAATCTGCAGCTCTTCCGCCGGCTGACGGCCGATGCACCGGCCGGAATCAAGGAGAAAGTAGCCGCCATCTACAGTCATGAGTTCGACCCCGCTGCACCACAGCCGGACATTGCCGGCTACTACAATCCCGCCAATGCAGGAGGCTTCGTCAGTTTCACGGCCCTGCCCTGCCGTGCCGCCCGTCAGGCCGGTGCCGCCCTGCCGCTCATGGCCGAAGCGGAAGAGACGGCGGCAGAAGACATGTTCCTGCGCATAGAAGAACTGCTCGCCGGGGGCGACAGGCCCGCCGACATGATGATCCTCATACGCACCAACAAAGAGGCCGACCGCCTGACAGCCTGCTTCCGCCGGCTGGCTGAATCCGGAGAACATCCCGCTTTGGCCGCAACCCGCCTTGTGTCGGGCGACAGCTTCCTGTTGCGCTCGTCAGCATCGGTCCAGACCGTCATGCACGCCCTGCGCTATATGGTGAAAGGCGATGACGTGTCCGCCAAATACGTGTCCCTCGCCTGCAGCGAAGACACGCTCCTTCGGTTGCGCAGGCTGAATCCCGACCTGCCGCTGTACGAACTGCTGCAGCAGACGGTGCGCCTCTGCATACCCGGCCGGGCAACCGACTTGGCCTACATCAACTGCCTCATGGATTGCGCCATCGACTTCATCGGCAAAGAGGGAGCCTCCGCATCCGCCTTCCTCGCCTATTGGGACGAACGCCTGCAGCAGAAGGCTGTTCCGACTGCCGATACCACCGGCATCCAGTTGCTCACCATCCACAAAGCCAAAGGCTTGGAAGCTAAGAGCGTATTCCTCCCTGCCTGCCACTGGGAACTGCTCAAAGAGAAAGGGGTGGTCTGGTGCAGGGATGCCGCTGCCGCTCACGACTTTTGTCTGCCGGTCTCTTTCTCCTCCGACATGCGCGAATCGGCCTACGAGGCCGGATACGAAGAGGAGCGCTGCATGCAGTATGTGGACAATCTGAACCTGCTCTATGTCGCCCTCACCCGCGCCGCTAAGCGGCTCTACGTCTATGCCTGCCTACCCTGCACCGCCGGCGAGATACCGAAGCAGAACAACGTAGGTGCCCTCATGCTCAACGCCCTCGGCCTGCAAGAGGAGTTCCGACAAAAGGTGGAGAATCCCGGGCAGGACGACAGCGGACCGCTACGCATCACTTGGACGACAGGCGAAACAACACTCCCTGAAACAGAACAACGCAAGGCAGAACCCGGGGTGTTCAGTTTCGACGGAGCCCCCGCCGTCCCGGCCGCGCTCGTACAGAACGACGGACAGGTCGAGTTCAGGCAGACCCAGCAGGCGGTTGACTATCTGCTGCTGGGCGAGGAACGCGCGGCACAGAAGACGGCACAACTCTCCTTCGGCACCGTGTGCCACGATATCATGGCGGCCATGACCACCCGCGAGGACGAAGAGCAGGCACTGGTCCAGGCCGTCGGACGGGGCCTACTCGCTTCCGGAGAAGAAGAACTGCAAGCCCGCCGCTTCATCGACCGCGCATGGAGCAACCCGCTGATGTGCGACTGGTTCAGCGGCAACTGGCAACTCTTGCGGGAAACCACCCTCTTGCAGGCCGATGCCCCCGAGTTGCGGCCCGACCGCGTCATGCTCCGCCACGATAGCGCCATCGTGCTCGACTATAAGTTCGGACGGCTCCGCAGCACCCGCTACGAAGAGCAGGTGCGCACCTACATGGATGCCGTCCGCCGCATGGGCTACACCGCCGTCAAAGGATACCTTTGGTATGCCAACTACGGCGAACTGGTGGAAGTTGTAAGTTAGAGAATCTGACGCTTATGGATACATTTCTGAAACAGGCCATCGGCGACCTCATCACCCGCTACGGAGTGGAAGGGCTGCAGGACATCACGCTTGTGATGCCCACACGGCGCGCCGCCGTCTATGTGAAAGACTACATCCGGCAGGCACTGGCCGGGGCGCATTCTGACAAGCCGGTCTGCGCACCGCAGATGCTCACGCTCACCGACCTCTTCAACAGGCTGAGCAGTCTCTATGCGGACGACGAACTGCATATCATACCCGTCCTGCACCGCGTCTATTGCCATGTCAGCGGAGAAAACATCGGCCTTGACCTCTTCTGGGAATGGGGACGGCAGCTCCTGCAGGACTTCTCCGATATCGACAAGTCCTACCCGCAGGTGCAGGCCGAAGCCCTGCTTAGCCATACCACGCAGGCACGCGACCTCGAACGGCTGGTGCTGGACGAAGAGACCCGCCGGCGGTTGGAAGAACTGGTCGCCGTCACGGAGCACGGCATCGACAACGACATCCGCCGCAAGGCAGAACTGCTCTGGCGCAACATGCTTCCCATCTACAAAGAATTGCAGACCGCCCTCGGTCAAAAGACCTACGAAGGTGCACGCATGAAAGATGTCATCGTCCGTTGGGACCGGATTCTTCCCCGTCTGCAGGGGCAACGCTTCGTCTTCATCGGCTTCAACTACCTCACTCCCGCAGAGCGCGAACTGATGCGGTTGCTCCGGCAGGCCGGACAGGCGGAGTTCTATTGGGACTTCCCCTCCGTCTTCCGCACCAACGACCATGCCTTCCGGCATACCGCCCGCAACGCAGCCCTCCTGCCGGGACAGCTGCCGCCCGAGGCAGAACGGCCCGCACCCCAAGCAGTGGAGATCGTCCAGACCGCCTCGCAGAACGCACAAGCACAATATGTGGCCGACTGGCTGCGCCGCCACCATGCGGCCGGCAAGCGCACGGCTGTCGTGCTCTGCAACGAAGCCCTGCTGGAACCCGTCATATACGCCCTCCCCGCTCCTGACGAGCGGACTTGCTCGGGCGATACCGTCGGCCGAATCAACATCACCAAGGGCTTCCCCCTCTCCCATACGCAAATCTACCGCGAAGTGATGGACTACCTCGCCGACCCGGACAATGCGCCTGCCGAAGGCGGGTCGCTCACGGCGGTTATCGACCGCATGGCCGGACGGATCCTGAAGAACGGCCGACTGCCGATTGGAAAAGACGGAGAACCGCAGTCTTACACCGACCTCAACTGGCACCAGCTCCTCCTTCTCGAGTCGTTCTACCAGATGCGCCTCGCTCTGAACCGCATGCGTTCCCTCATTGCCGACGGCACCCTCGCCGGCATTGGCAGCCTTCATGCACTACGCACCATCCTGCGACGCTATCTCGCCACCGTCACCCTGCCCTTCCACGGCGAACCCGTGGAGAACGTGCAGGTTATCGGCATGCTGGAGACGCGCCTCCTCGATTTCGACAATATCCTCATGCTGGGAGTCGAAGAAGGCATCGTGCCCCAACGCAAAGCCGACGGCTCCTACATCCCCTACTACTTGCGCAAAGCCTACGGACTGCAGACCAACGACGAAACGGCCGATATCTATGCCTGCCATTTCTTCCGTCTCCTGCGCCATGCCGCCAACGTGAGCCTGCTCTTCTGCGGTGCCACTGCAGCAGACAACAAAAGCACCATGTCGCGCTTCATCATGCAGATGATGATTCACCCCGAAGAGTTCACCGTCACCCGCCGTGTACTCACCGAAAGCGCCACAACCTGCACACCCTCCTTCCTGCTCCCCGGCAGCGGCGAAGAGCGGCAGAAGCGCGTCTTCTCGCCTTCGGCACTCAACACATGGCTGCGCTGCCCGATGCAGTACTATCTGCGCTACGTCCTCGGCATCCACGAAGCGGAACCGGAGACGCTTGTTTTCGGTGCTGCCGAGACAGGCAACTTCTTCCATGCCGCTGTAGAACATGCCTACCGCCTCATGGCCGGCGACCGCTTCCCCTATCTGCTGACCCCTGACAAAATCAAAAGCTTCAGCAGCAACATGATGGACGAGGCCGTCAGCCGCGCCTACCGGCAACAGAACGAAGAGTATGCCGCGCAGCACGCCGGCGAACAGCAGCACTACCGCCCCGAAGAACATCAGGTCGAGAACAGCGTCATCCGGCAGTACGTACGCAACGTCCTTGAGGCCGACCTGCTTATCGCCGCCAAACACCGGCTCGAAATCGTTGCACTCGAGCTGTCACGCCATCCCGACGGCAGCAGCCTCACCACCTCTGTCACGCTCTCCGACGGCATCACAGCAACCGTTGAAGGGCGCATCGACCGCGTGGACCGCGTGGACGGACAGTTGCGTATCGTGGACTACAAGACGGGAGCCTGCAAAGAGGAGAAACTCAAAGCGGACGACCTGCACGACATCTTCCTCAGCAAGGAGGAGTTCAAGAACACCTATCTGCTGCAGACCCTGGCTTACAGCGCTGTCTATGCCGGCCTGTGCGGCAGCGACGACATCCTGCCTTGCATCTATTTCCCGCGAGAGAAACCCGAAAACGTGGTGCATACGTTCAGCATCGGCGGTGCTGAGGTGAACTTCGGCACGGTACGCGATGGCTTCACCGGCGAACTCCGGCAGCTCTTCGACGACCTCATCGTCCACCCCCGGTGGCAGCAGCCGCTCCCGCCCGAACAGCTTCAAACCGCCCTTCAGGCCCCCAAGTGCAGCCCCTTCTGCACCTACTTCGACCTCTGCGGCAAACAGCCGCCCCGTTCGTTCTCCAACTAAAGACCTGTTTGCCTTACTGATAAAGACGCATGACAAGGCCTCGCCTGTTAGTAGTAAGATACAAATAGAGCCATTCGGACAAATGGCTCTATTTGTATGCAAATCTGCTATATTCCGTCAATGACGTCAGCGGACCGCCACCTTCAGGCTTCCCGCCGCATCCTTTACAATGTACATGCCGCCGGCAGGAAGCACAAATACAGCGTCTTCGCCATCAACCTTACCAATCCGCTCACCTGTCACCGATAGTACTTCCACGGGGGCGGTTGCGTTCCTGACGGTCAGCAGTCCGTTCGTCGTTGTCACTTGCATCCGGCTTTCCTGCCCGTCGGTCAGACCCGTAGCCCGGACAAAATAGGCTATCAGTTCCGTGTTGCGCCGAAGCGTAATCGTACGTGTCGCCTCCGTCTCTCCGTCTTCTTCACCGCACCACCATCCCACCGCTCCACCGTCCCGCCTCTCCTCCCCTCCGCATGGCCTTTTTAATTTTTCATTTTTAATTTTCATCGCCTCTCTCTCCCACGCTTACTACAGTGCGAACAGGAGTCGCTGTCCCAGCGACTCCTGTCTTTAATATGGATCAATTTATCCGCCTGTGCGACGGATTTGTCAATACCCACGTCTTGCTCATTCCGTCACGCTCCCTGCACTCTCTTCGCGGAAGAGTGAGATGAGAAACTCGGTCAGATACACGCGCCAGCTCCGCCACGTATGCCCGCCCTCCGATTCGTAGAGCACGTAGCTCGCTCCCGTCTTGTCCAAGCGGCGGGCAAACCGCAGACCTTTCTTGTAGAACAGGTCGTTCCGCCCTACGGCTACCATATAGCGGGCCGAATCCGTCGCCTCCGGCAACTGCTTTTTGCCGAGCACGGGCGAGAACAGCCCTACGACGGAAAACAGTCCCGGGTTGTCGCGCACGATGTTGGCAGCCTGCTTGGCCCCCGATGAGAGACCGGCGATAGCCCGGTGTCCGGCATCGGTCGTCAGACCGTAATGCTGCATCAGAAAGTCGTGCATACGCGGGAAGGCCTTCTCGAAGTCACCCATCTGCAAATCCGGATAGCAGAACATATTGCGCAGCAGGTTGGTGCGCTTCTTGGGGGAAATCTTGCTGATAACGTTGCAGTCGGGCATCACCACCAACATGGGCCTTATATCGCCGGCTGCCAACAGGTTGTCCAATATCTGGAAGGCCCTGCCAGACTCTGTCCACACCCGCTCGTCGCCGCTGATGCCGTGCAGAAGCCATACCACGGGCAGGTTCTCCGTCACCGCCACCGGCGGCACATACACCACCATCCGGCGCGTCACCTGCTGCTCCTCGTCGTAGCAGTCCAATGTGTCCAAATGTCCGCGCAACGTACCCGCCGCCGGCTCCACATACAAGTCCGCCTGCGGATTGCCTCCTACGGCCACGATGCTCTCCTGATGCAGGAGCACGTAGGCCGAGTCTCGGTTCAGCGGGTCGTGGCGGTAGATGCCGTTCACGATGAAGCGGTATTGGTACAGCTCCGGTGCAAGTGGCGGTGTGGTCAGTTCCCATACACCCGCCGAATCGCGGTGCATCTTCGCGGTACCCATCTTACCGCCGAACCAGCTGTTGTCCGGCTTGCGTAGCAGGCAGTCGCTCCTCACGCGCACCGTCACTGCCTTCGGATGACTGTAGCGGAACGTAACGCTGCCGTCGGCATTCACCTCGGGTGACACAATCGGTTGCGCAACGGCACTCATCGCCAGCAGAAATATAATGAATAGGTTAATTTTGCGCACGGCGGTTGTCTTCTATCTCTTCTTGCAGCATTTCTTCAAACATACGGACCGAGTTGGAGAGACTGTAGTGCTTGGCCGCCTTCTGATACAGGGTCTCCATGTAGTGACGCTCGTTCGGGTGGTCCAACCAGTAGTCCATCGCGCGGGCAAGGTCCTTCGGGTTGCCGGGCATAAACAGACTGCGTCCGTCCAAGGCGAACTGCGGCGTGGCCGACACTTCGCTGTTCGCTATCACGGGCACCAGACCCGTTGCGAACGCCTCGATGCAACTGATGGCTTCGCTCTCCATGTCCGATGCGTGAACGTAGAGGTCGGTCTGCGAGAGCAGACCTATCAGTTCGTCGCGGCTCTTATATACAAACTGCGGCGGGTTCTTCAGCGCCTTGCCTAACTCCACGTATTTGTCGTACTCCGGTCCGCGGCCGGCAAACACCAGCTGTATGCGGTCCGCATATTTGCTGTAGGGAACGGCGTTGATGACCACATCCTGACGCTTCTCCTGCGACAAGCGGCCCACCATCATCACTAACAGCTTCCCTTCATATTCGGGCATCTTCTGCGGCTTGCCCTCTGTCAGGTTGCGGTGGCCCGCCTCCAGAAACTCGTCCTGTATCCCGTTGCTGATGACGTGCAGCTTGGCCGTATAGCCGCGGCGCGCTATCTCGTCGGCCATGAATTGCGACGGACAATGCACATGCCTGAATTTGTTATACAGGGAATTGCGGAAGTTCCGATAAAACAGCTCGTTGAACCACTCCACCTTGCCCATGCTTACCGATGAGGTCATGTTCTGCGGCTGGATATGAAAAGCCGCTGTAGAGGGCTTGCCTGTCTTGTCGGCATATTTCTTGGCCTCCACCTCAATGGCAAACGGCAGAAAACAATGCACGATATCCGCCCAGTCCACGGCCTTGCGGATGGTCTCTTCCTCGTTGTAGGCGAAGTTGAAGTCGTGCTTGTCCATGAGCGGCTGAAACACCGGCATCTTGAACGTCGGCAGCGCAAAACGGTCCTCACCGGGCTCACCGGCTGTCAGAATCTTCACCTCGTGCCCGCGGCGGCGGAGCTCGGCGGCAAAACGCTGTGCCGAGATGCTCGTTCCGTTGTTCGACGTATCGTAGGTGTCAATAACAAAAAGTATCTTCATACGCACTGACTGATTGCTTTTTTTGTACGGTGCAAAGATACATGCAAACACGGCCTCAAACAAGTCCTATTCAGCGCATGAATTGTTCTGTTTTTCCTCTCTATAACGTAAAAAAATGTAAATCAGACCATTCTTTTGGTCTGAAACGCACACTACCATATTGTATATATCACCCTAAATGCTTACCTTTGCACCCAATTAGGAATGCGAGTGTTTTCACTTGCCACATGCAATCAACAGCACACACTATGAGCAAGAAACAGGACAAAGACCTCCCTTCCGGCATTGTCAGAAACTACGATACCGACGATGTGGACTATGTCATCCGCACAATCAACGGCCTCCAGCTGACGGAGATACATCATGTCCGCAACGACTATCCCGACTATTTCCAAGTGAACCGCTATGTAATCGAATTTCACGTACAGGGCACCGTCGAGGGGCAAATCAACCTGCAGAACATACACATGCAGAGCCCTTGTGTGCTCGTCCTGTTGCCGGAATTTGTCATGCACATGCAGCAGGCCAGTGCCGACAGCCGGATGTTTATCATCAGCTTCGACCACGAGTATGCTTCCACGCTCAACCTTCCGTCCCTGCCCTTCCGCATGCTCAACAACCTGCACCAGCAGGCCTTGTTCCGTTTCACGGAAGAGCAGATGCAAACTGCCCGCAACTATTTCGACCTGCTGCACACCATCTTGCAGCAGGGCCAACCGGACAAGGGGCAGGTACGTACCGTCACGCTGACCTCCTACGAGCAGGAGGCCGCACGCAGTCTCATCTATTCGCTCATCCGTTATATGCAGGGGCAGTTCGCCGAACGTTTTGAAGAACGCCATCCGCTCAGCCGTGCTGCCGAGCTGACAAGCGACTTCCTCTCGTTAGCCGAAAAAGAATGTGTACGCCAACGTAGCATTGCTTGGTATGCTGACCGGCTGAACGTCACGCCAAAACATCTGGCCAACGTGGTCAAAGAGAGCACAGGCCGGACGGTAGGCAGCTGCCTGAACGAATATACGCTCCTTCGGGCCAAGACGATGCTCACCACCACTACCCTGAACATCCAGCAAATCAGCGATGCACTCTCTTTCCAGAACCAGAGCCACTTCGGCACATGGTTCAAGCGGGGCACCGGAAAGAGCCCCAAATACTACCGCAAAAACGGGCAAAACAAGTAAAAGACAAGAGAGACCTTAGCAGCCTGCAGGGGCTGTCAATTCGGCCAAACGGCTCAGATACTTGCCGATGATGTCAAACTCGAGGTTTACCTTCGTACCTGCTTCTATATACTTGAAGTTGGTGTTCTCGTGCGTATAAGGGATGATGCAAACGCTCACGTAGCCTTTCCGCCCTTGCACGTCGGGTTCGCACACGGTCAGACTCACGCCGTTCACGCTCACCGAACCCTTGTCCACGCAGAAATAGCCGCGCCGTATCATGTCGGGGTCAGAGTCGTACTCGAAACGGTAGTACCAGCTCCCGTCCGTCTCTCTGGCCTCGATGCAGACCGCCGTCTGATCCACATGCCCCTGCACGATATGCCCGTCCAAACGCTCGTTGAGCAACATCGAGCGTTCCACGTTCACGTAGTCGCCCACTTGCAAATCGCCGAGGTTGCTACGACGCAGCGATTCTTCCATCACGGTGACTACATACTCTTTCTTCGTCTTGTCAAGTTTCACTACGGTCAGGCAGACACCGTTGTGCGCCACGCTCTGGTCGATGCCTAACTCATCGGCAAAGGGGCAGGTAAATGTGAAATGAATATTGGTGTGGTCATGTTCGATGGCCGCCACACGGGCCATGGTTTCTACAATTCCGGAGAACATAAGTATCTTTCTTTTATATTATTTATGGTCAAAATACTTCCCTATCACAGGCAACCCCGAAAGCGGAAAGTCCCGCTTGATGAGCACCACTATATATACTGCCAACAGCACGGTGCCTACGGCCATTGAGATGCTCATCTGATGCACAGGTACAAAGTGCCTTACCCCATAGTAGATGACCAACAGCCCCACTGTCAGAGCCGTGTACCCCCCTATCGCTTTCAGGTAGTAGGGAATCATCAGGTAGCGCTTGCCTGTGAAATACGACAGCAGCATTATCACGAAGTAGCATACCGTACTCGATGCCGCCGAGGCCATATAGCCGATACGCGGCACGAAAATTACTTGCAGCGTAAACGTTATCGCCAGACCTATCAGCGAGAACCAGGCCCCCCACTGCGTCCGGTCCGTCAGTTTGTACCAGAACGACAGGTTGAAATACACCCCTTGGAAGATATACGTCCACAACACAATCGGCACCACCTTCAAACCGCTCCAGTAGCCTTCTGCCACGATAAACTTGAGAATATCAAGGTAGAACACCATGCCCAGCAATATCAGGTAGGAGAAGATGATGTAGTACTTCATCGCATCGGCGTAGGCCTCCACCGACTGCTTGTCCTTGTGTTTGGAGAACACATACGGCTCGTAGGCATAACGGAACGCCTGTGTGAACATCATCATCACCATCGCCACCTTGAAGCACGCCCCGTAGATGCCCAACTGCGTCTGCGCGTCATCGCCCGTGTAGAGGAACGGAAACAGGATGCGGTCTAATGTCTGGTTCATGATGCCCGCCACGCCCAACACTAACAGCGGCAGCGAGTAGCGCAGCAGCTCACCCAGCAGCCGCCACGAGAAGCTGTATTTCTCCGCCACTATCGCCGGCAACAGACACAGCGTCTGGATTCCCGTCGCCAGAATGTTCGCCACGAACGCATACCCTACCCCGTAATCCGGATCATACCACGATGAGATGACGCTCCAATCCTGTATCTTCGGGCACACCACTAAGAAGAACAGGTTCAGCACGATATTCAGGAATACGAACAGCAGCTTCAGCGCGGCAAACCGTATCGGACGTTTCTTGTAGCGCAGGTAGGCGAACGGGATGCTCGCAAAAGCGTCCATCGCCACCACCACGGCCAGCAGCGCCACGAACTCCTTGTGGGCCGGATAACCTAACCAGTCGGCTATCGGCTGCGCAAACACGCAGCACAGCACGGCAAACAGCAGCGACGTGAAGCCGATGCAGGTCAGTATTGTCGTATATACCTGCCCCGGATTCTTGTCCTCGCGGTTGGCAAAGCGGAAGAAACCCGTCTCCATGCCGTAGGTCAGTATCACTAACAGCAAGGCCGTCCAGGCATACAGGTTCGTCACGATGCCGTAGTCCGACTGCTGTTTCAGTACATACGTGTAGAGTGGCACTAACAGCCAGTTCAGAAACTTGCCGATGATGCTGCTCAGGCCGTATATCGCGGTGTCCTTCGCTAAACCGCGCATATCGTTGGTATTTGCCATAGTGAGAAAAAGTCTGTAGGGTCAGTCGAAAAGGGTGCCGGTGGTGTCCTGCTGCCAGGGGGTCTTGCCCAAATGTCTGTACGCCAGTTCCGTCACTTCCCTGCCGCGCGGCGTGCGCTTGATGAAGCCCTCTTTTATCAGGTAGGGCTCATACACGTCCTCTATCGTTCCGGCGTCTTCGCCCATCGCGGTGGCTATCGTGTTCAGGCCGACAGGACCGCCCTTGAATTTGTCGATTATCGTGTTCAGCAGTTTGTTGTCTATCTCGTCCAGACCGAAGGTGTCTATGCTGAGCGCCTCAAGCGCATAGCGCGCTATCTTGAGGTCGATGTCCCCGTTGCCTTCCACCTGCGCAAAGTCGCGCACACGGCGCAGCAGCGCATTCGCTATACGGGGCGTTCCGCGGCTCCGCCGCGCTATCTCTGCGGCCGCATGGCTGTCTATCTGCACGCCAAGCAGGCGGGCCGAGCGCCGAACGATGCCTGCTAACACGTCCGCGTCGTAGTACTCCAAGTGGCAGTTGATGCCGAAGCGGGCACGTAGAGGCGACGTCAGCAGACCGCTGCGTGTCGTGGCACCTATCAGCGTGAAGCGGTTGAGGTCTATCTGGATGGTGCGGGCGGAAGGGCCCTTGTCTATCATGATGTCTATCCGGTAGTCCTCCATCGCGCTGTACAGATATTCCTCCACAACGGGCGACAGACGGTGTATCTCGTCGATGAACAGCACGTCGTTGGGCTCAAGCGATGTCAGCAGGCCCGCTAAGTCGCCGGGCTTGTCCAGCACGGGACCGCTGGTCACCTTGAAGCCTACGCCCAGTTCGTTGGCGATGATGTTGCTCAGCGTCGTCTTGCCCAAGCCCGGAGGACCGAACAATAGCACGTGGTCCAGACTCTCGCCGCGCATACGGGCCGCCTGCACAAAGATGCGCAGGTTGCTCACTATTTTCGTCTGACCGGCAAAGTCGTCAAACGTGAGAGGACGCAGGGCGTTGTCCTGCTCCTTCTCCGTCATCTGCTGTCGTATGTCAAATTCACTCATAACGAGGATGTTTTATCTGTATCTATCAGATGTGCCGGAATCGTCTCCGGCAAGCGTCTTCCGTCTGAAGAGCTCTTCTAAGTTGCTCAGGTCGGTCGTGTCTTCGCGTATTTGCCCGTCCGCAAGGATAAGCACGCGGCTGCATACGGCCGCCACCTCCTGCAGGATATGCGTCGAGAGGATGACGGTGCGGTCCCGTCCGGTCTCGCGGATCAGGGCACGGATGTCGTCAAGCTGGTTGGGATCTAAGCCGGTGGTCGGCTCGTCTAAGATGAGCAGTTGCGGGTCGCCTGTCAGAGCCTGGGCTATTCCCACGCGCTGC
The DNA here is from genome assembly GCA_017464025.1 of Paludibacteraceae bacterium. GTDB lineage: Bacteria > Bacteroidota > Bacteroidia > Bacteroidales > Paludibacteraceae > Colicola. The sequence goes on from JAFUEI010000051.1 coordinate 88,924, forward strand.
CGATACCCCTTGCTCAGGTCGCGGATGCGCTTGTGTGCCATCGGCTGCAGCCCCACACGCTCTATCAGCTCCTCCACCGCCTCGCGCCGCTTGACCGACGACAGACCAACGTTTTTTCCCTGCTCCGTGCAGTCGGCCATAAAGCCGAGATATTCCCGCACATACATATCCTCATACAGCGGGTTGTTCTCCGGCAGAAAACCGATATACCGCGTCACTTCGTGAGGCAGCCGGAAGCTTCGCCCGGCTCCTTCATCAAATAGGTGAAAGCCACCCTTAACCTCACCCTTAACCTTAACCTCATCCTTAACCTCATCCTCAACCTCA